>JANXLO010000504.1 GCA_025355115.1 Chthonomonadaceae bacterium | reverse complement strand
GTCTATGGCGATGCGATGGCCCTGCTCGCGGGAGACGCGCTCTTAGCCCTTGCGTTCCAGCTGATCGCGGAAAACGTCGCGACAGTTCCTGCCGACCGAGTGCTGCCCACATTGCGGCTCATCGCGGAGGCATCCGGCACGTGGGGCATGGTTGGCGGCCAGGTCGTCGATATGGAGTCGCAAGGTCAGGAGGTCACCACCGACACGCTGCAGTACATACACGCCCACAAAACCGGGGCATTGCTGACGGCATCTGTGCTGGCGGGCGCCATGCTTGCCGGAGCGAGCGAGGAAGATGTTGCCTCCCTTCGAGCCTATGGGGCGCATATCGGCCTGGCTTTCCAGATTGCAGATGACATCCTCGACGTCACGGGTGATGAAGCCAAGATTGGCAAGCCCGTCGGTAGTGACGAGGAGCGAGACAAAGCCACCTATCCCAAGCTCTACGGATTGGAGGAGTCCCGCCGTCGCGCTCATGCCGAGGTCGATGCCGCCCTGCATACTCTGACAGCATTCGATCTCCGTGCTGAGCCGCTCCGCGCAATAGCTCGCTACATTGTGGAGCGTGACCTGTAAATTTCCGCTTCGTCTGCTCTGCTCAGGAGAATCTTATTTGCGCGTATTGATCCTAGGCGTGGGTGGAGTGGGGGCTATGGCGGCATGGCATCTGGCGCAGGCCGGTCACGAGGTCATAGGGCTGGAGCGGCATCGCCTTGACCATGACCGTGGAAGTTCGTACGGCGACAGCCGAATCGTGCGCCGTGTCTATCCCGATTCGCTCTACACATCCCTCATGGCGGACTCCTACCTGCTCTGGGAACAGCTGAACGCCCTCTATCGCATGCGCGGGCAGGGGACGGCGCTGTTTCATGCCTGCGGCGGCATCTACTTCGGGCCGAAAGGCGATCCAAGGATTGCAGCGGCGCAGGCTGCGCTCGAGGAGTGCGGAGTCGCCTACGATCTATGGACTGCCGCCGACAGACCGTCTCATTTCCCTGCGCTCACGTTGCAGGACGACGAGGTCGCGATTCATGAGCCAAGCATGGGCTTCGCGCTGGCCTCGGAATCAGTCCGTTTCGCGGCTTCGCTCGCACTAGGATTTGGCGCGACGATCAGGGAGGAGACACGCGTTGCGGGTATCGAGGAGGCGGGGAGCGGGGTATCCGTTGCGCTCGAAAACGGAGAGAAAATTCGCGGGGATAGGCTGCTGATTGCAGCTGGAGCCTGGACACAGCCTCTGCTGGCCACGCTCGGAACGACGATCCCTCTGACAGTGACACGGCAGACCTATGTGTATTTCGATCCCGCCTCACATCCAGAGGATTTCGCAGTCGGGCGGCTTCCTGTGTGGATCGATGCCGCCGCCAACGCCTACGGTTTTCCTTCGCTCGGCATGGGCAGAGCAGGTGGCGTCAAGCTTGGCCTCCATGACAGAGGGGTTGCCAGCGCGCCGGAGACCGTAGATCGCATCGTATCAGGAGAGGACAGGGAGTCAGCACGGCGCTACGCCCGACGGCGGTTCGAGCACCTGAGCGATCGCGTCGTATACGAAAAAGTCTGTCTGTACACGAACACGCCTGATGAGGATTTCGTCATCGACACAGTTCCTGGTCTGCCCGCCGTCCTTGTCGTGAGCGCATGCTCCGGTCATGGCTTTAAGTTCACGCCCCTCCTTGGCAGCATTGCCGCATCGCTTCTGACCGATATTACCGTTCCGTACGACCTCAGCCGCTTTCACCTCTCCCGGTTCAGTGCTGATAAATCACGACTGTGAGCGTAGTAGAGTAGAGCCACCGGAATTTTTTCAAGGAGTGTAGTTTGCTGTTTTCAATCATTGCCAAATGTCTGCATCGCCCGCTCGTTGTCGCGTTCGCGGTCTGCATCTCCCTAACCATTTCAGCTCATGCCGACGAGAAAATGAAGGTCCGAAAGGCGGGGTTTTCTCTGCCTGCCTCGAGTCAGCTTGATTTCCGGGGCACCCTTGACACTCCCGCCGGACGGCATGGATTCCTGAGCGCAGGGAGCAATGGCCATTTCTACTTCGCGGATGGACAGCGCGCCCGCTTCTGGGGAATCAACGTATCCTCCACCAGGCTCGACATCCCAACGGATCAGATTGAAAAAGTCGTTGAGAATTTCGCTCGTGCTGGTCTGAACCTCGTTCGCCTTGAGGCGATCGATAATCGCAACTGTCTGCTGGGCAAAACGACAGCACCGGACTCACTCCATTTCGACAAGCACTATCAGGATCGGCTTGACCGCTGGATGGATTCACTGAGGCGACACGGCATCTACTACTATCTCGATCTGCTCGACTTCCGCACGTTCAAATCCGGCGATAATGTTCTAAACGCGGACTCCATGGATCGCGGTGCGCGGCCCTATGCCCTCTTCGATGTCTATCTCATCCAGTTGCAGAAGGACTACGCCACTCGCCTGCTCACGCATCGGAACCCGTACTCCGGGATTTCGCCCGCAGAGGATCCAGCCCTGGTGATGATCGAGATCTGCAATGAGCACGGCTTTTTTCTCTATCCGGAAAAGCTGGAGACGCTCACGGAGCCATACCGCTCGGATCTTCACAGCCGTTGGAATCGCTGGCTCAGCGAACGCTACGGCACACGCGACAAGCTGCAGACGGCCTGGGGCAGTCTCAACGGTTTCCCAGTTCTTCGAGAAGACGAGGACATGCAGCGTCTCACCGTCGACCTTCCCTTGCTGACCAGGGCCTCGGCTGTCCCCGACCCGAACACAGCAGACTTGCGCCGTGCTCCAGCACGACAGCGCGACTGCGTTCAGTTTCTGATTGAGCTGCAGCGGCTCTATTTCCGAATGATGCGCGAGCATCTGCGCACCCTTGGCGTACGCATCCCTGTCACCGCAGTCGTATCAAACGACGTCGCTCCCGACGTCTGGTCGGCGGCCCAGGAGTGTGATTTCACGGCGGAGAACTGGTACGGGGACACCATCAAGGACGACCCTAGAACTCCAGGTATACGCTACTACAGCAACAAGAATCCGCTTCGTGAGGATGGCCCTCTCGGCTTCGCGCCCTTCACTTCCTCCCTGCGCTGGGACAATAAGCCGGTCGTTATCCGGGAGTGGGGCACCATCTGGCCGAACCGTTTCCGAGCGGTCAGTGTGCCGGAGGTGTTGGCGTACGCCTCGCTTCAGGACTATGACGCGGTGCTTCTCTTTGGCTATCAGACGAATCGTGCGCCGAATGGCGCGGAAGCGGACGCCTTGAACGACTACGCATTCCAGTCCGATCCGACCGTGTGGGGGCTTCAGGCCATCGCGGGTCAGGCGTTTCTGAATCGTGCTATCCGTACGGCCGACCACACCGCGACGCTAGTCTATCCGCAGGCGCATCTCTACGACTGGCCGGCCCACTTGAGCGAGCTGCACCGCGCCTCCTGGGCTGTGCGCATTAAGAGCACCGTGTCCAACTCGCGTCCCGACGCTTCACTTCAGACTCCAACTGGAACCCTGACGGACGTCCAGGCTTTGCGCGACATGCTGAACTTCTTCGGCAAGCGGGGCCTGCCGATCAGTGAAAAAAACATGCAGACCGGCGTGTGGAAAAGCGATACCGGTCAGATCGCCCGCTTCGGACACGAAGGCCGATTGGAGGTAAACGCGCCTTCTCTCGCGATACTGGCTGGAGAGGTAGAGCCGGGCCGGCTCTACGAGATCGGGAGTCTGCGCGTCTCCACTCCCAACCGCTTCTGTGCATTGATGGCCTATGCATTGGACGGACGGCCGCTGGCGCGATCCAAGCATGTGGTCATCAAAATGGTGACGCGAGCAGAGAATTCCGAGGAGTTGCTGGAGAAGTCTGGGAAGGACGCTCCCGCTCCCTGGCAACTGACGCAGCCGGGGACCGCTCCAGTCCTCAGCTATGGCGGCGGAAGTGTTGTGCCAACCAAAGTCTGGATAGAGCTGTTGCGCGGCGCCGGAAAGCCTCTGCCCTTGCCCAGCCCATTGCTGGTTATAGGCATGGCGGAGGGAACATGGGAACTGGAGTTGACTGAGGGGACGGCCCGTCTGCTCTGCGATACTAACGAAATTCATGGATCTCTGCATGGCCGAGATTTCATTACCACCCAGGACGCTATCGTCATGAGATTCGCGCCAAAGGCGCCTGCGGGAATCACGGCTGCAGGGAGATAAGCTCCGACTGCGATCATGAAGTGCTATCCGCTCAGATCACATTTTCAGCGCACAACGACGATTCCAAACGGGAGAGTCTTATGGACTGCTCGACATTCGACACGGAGACCTACCGTAATGCCCGTATCGCCGCCGTACAGCCTGAATATGCCTGGGCGAGCGCGGATGTTGCTGGCATGACCATTGAACAGCAGGCGGCCTGGCAGAGGGAGTTCCGCCGCAGGTTCGCCGTCCTGCTCGGCAATCTGGAGCAGTGGGACCGACCTCTCCTCAACGCTGTCGTGACTGACATAGTTCAGTGCGAGGGCTATCGTCGTGAGACTATCACGTTCACAACGAGGCCTGATCTGACCGCCTTCGGCTATTTCCTCATCCCGGACGGAACAACCGTTCGGCAGCCCACCGTGCTTTGCATCCCAGGTCACGGAGTAGGAGTCGACGGCATCTGCGGATTAATGGGGGAGGAGTATTCGGAGGATTTCGCCCTCCAGAGTGTGCGCCAGGGGTTTCCGACCTTCGCGCTAGAGATTACCGGATTCGGGAGGCGTCGTGATGCGGCTGCTCGTCGCGGTGGTCCAGGAACCTCCTCGTGCGGGCGCGACAGCACCGCGGCTCTGATGCTGGGGGAGACGATGTCCGGTTGGCGAGTATGGGATGCGATGCGGGCGTTGGATTACCTGGAGTCTCGGACGGAAATTGTCGATCCGTCGCGGCTTGGCATAATGGGCATCTCAGGCGGAGGCCTGGTCTCACTCTTCACTGCCGCCCTGGATGCCCGAGTTTCCGCCTGTGTCGTCAGCAGCTACTTCAACACTTTCGCCGCCTCTGTCCTCTCCATAGATCATTGCGTCGACAACTATGTGCCTGGTCTGCTTAACCTATGCGAGATGCCTGATCTGGCGACATTGATCGTTCCGCGAGCGCTGTTTGCCGTCAGCGGGACTGTCGATACTATATTTCCGCTCCCCGCGTTCCAAAGTGCCGTTACACAGGCTCAGGACATCTATCGCGAGTTCGGTAGGCCCGAGCAGTTCGATGCGGAGATATTTGAAGGAGGCCATCGTTTTCATGGCGCAGGAGCGTTTGCATTCTTGCACCGACATCTCAGTTGAAAACCCGTATGATGCCTCACAATCATCCATTTTGAGGATGCGGAACGCATAAAATCCGCACATACTATATTGAAGTTGCGCATCTGGTACAGACATGCGATATCAACTGCAAATGGGCAGGTGCGTTCACGATAAAAACAGTTTGCTTAGGAGGATCGATGTCACTATACGAAGAGTTGGGCGGTGAGGCCGCTGTGCACGGTGCGGTAGGCATTTTTTACAAAAGGGTCATGAGCGATAACCTGATCAAGGAATTTTTCAAGGATGTAGACATGGAAGCACAAGCTACGTCGATGAAAGCGTTTTTGACCTATGCCTTTGGCGGGCCGGCTCACTACAGCGGCAAAAGTATGCGAGCCGCCCATGCGCATCTTGTAGCGCACGGCCTGAACGGCGCCCATTTCGACGCTGTCGCTGGGCATCTGCGTGCGACACTGGAGGAGATGAAAGCACCCTCACACCTCATCGATCAGGTAATTGCCATCGCAGCTAGCACTCGCAATGACGTGCTAAACCTCTGACATACTGCTGATCAGCCACTGCAGTGACGCGGCACTGAGTCGTTCCAGCGCTTCCGACCAGAATGCCCGGTAACGCTCTACCTGATCCGCACTTCCCAACTTCGAATGCTCGACAGTGCATAAGCAATGGCCAGTAGGCTTGACATAGAAATCGACTTTAACACTGCCAGCATCTGCCCACGTAATGAGCATCCGCTTGCCTGGAACGGCTTTGCGGATGCTCATTTGAACGTTTGGAAGCCAGATATCACGGAGAGTCGGGTCTGACCATGCATTGAATACGGCGATGAGCGGGGCATGAAAAGTTTTGCTGACTCCCACGTTGTAATCTCCGTCACAGTTCATGTTCACATCGCGTAGGCCCCATTCGCGCTCATAATGGACTGCCACCATCTGCTGCCACCACGCTCCCAGTCCTTTCGAAGCTGCGACTGCCACAATCTGCTTATGGCTCATCTCCGCGCATCCTGCTGCGTCTAAAAGCGCGAACCACTCCTTCCAGTGCCGGCCCGTTTTGGCGAAAGCCGCGTCAGAGCCTATAGTAGCGCTTCGCCCGGATTTGGGCGGCGCTGCCATTGTGGCAAGCTCAGTCTCGATTTCTGGCAGGGGAGCAGTGATGTCAGGTAGTGGAGTTGACATGGTAGAGCACCTCATCGATTCAAATGTAGTATTGGCATCCCACAAAGGGGCAGTCCATGCCCAATTGCAGAAACATGCAAATGTGGAATTATGGTTTTTTTTGCATTAGCTTGCTGCAAAATTCTGTCTTCCGGCAAAGCATCGGCGAACGAGTGCATATAGCGCAGATTTCGGGGAGAAAATACCCGCATATTGGGAAACGCAGGGCAAAGATCAACTTCGAACTGATCGACAAACTTCGCACTCCAACCCTGTGCTTGAATCTGCTGAGATATTCCGAGTTGTTGAGCCTGTAATAACAGCTCTATCAATAGATGTCGAGGGCGGGCTGTAAGTCGCCGATCAATTCACGATGAAGATAATCGCGAAGCGCTTCACGGAGTAGAACCTGCGGGGAGGAGAAAGCGTAGTTTTCCAGGGATTCGGGGGTCTCCCAGCGCCATGCCATGCAGTCGAGCGGCGTAGGGTCGGGGTGAGGCGAGGATGGTTGAGCCTCGAACCCGTAGAGAGTGATGCGATGATGCGTGACGCCATGCTTGATTTTGCCGACTTTCGCGCCGATCAGCGTCTCAAGGCCGACCACCTCGCGCGCGGCTCGTGCTGCCCCTTCAGCTGGCGTTTCTGCCGGGTCGCACACCACGCGCGGGAACTCCCACAAGCCGCCCCAGAGGCCATGCAACGGGCGCTGTGCGATCAGGAAGCGGCCAGTGTTGTCTCTAATAAGTGCCGAGCTGTGCGTAACCGAAATAATGGAGCGACCAGGCGGAAACTCCGGGAGCGCGCTCGGGTCTGAGGAGTTGCCTGCGATGCAGTCGGGAAGCAAAGGGCATCGCTCGCATTTGGGCTCCGCTGGCGAGCAAATCAGTGCACCGAGTTCCATAAGCCCCTGATTGAAGTCGCCGGGGCAACTGTCCGGAACCAACTGCTCCGCCAATGACCAGAGCGCGGCCTGGTTCGATGTCGACTTCGGGTCTCCTCTCAGGCCGAACACTCGGCTCAGGACTCGAATGACGTTGGCATCGACAAGCGGGCGCGGGAGGCCATAGGCTATGGAGAGGATCGCTCCGGACGTGTAGCGGCCAATTCCCGGCAGAGACTCGATCTCCTGAGGAGTCCTGGGAACTTCTCCTCCGAATCGGGCTACCACCGCCTGCGCCGCGCTGTGCAGATTGCGCGTTCTGGCGTAGTAGCCTAGCCCCGCCCAGTGCTTCAGCACCTCGTCAATGGGGGCTGTCGCCAGTGCTTCGACGGTGGGGAAGTGTGCCATGAAGCGTCGAAAAAAAGGAATAGCCGTCGCGACCTGTGTCTGCTGAAGCATGATCTCCGACACCCAGACGGCGTAGGGGGATGCGCCGCGCCAGGGGAGGTCACGCTTATGCACAAGAAACCACTCCACCAGCCGCGCAGCCATTCGTGCGCGCTTCTCATCGTCAACAACCGGAAGCATAGACATCCGTTCCTCTCCTGCCTGCATTGTAGCACATATGGAGACAGAGACATTGAAGCGCTATTGCAGCCAATCGGCCACTGACAAAGACGTCTTGGACGCCGTGTTTTCCTGTATTCTCACATGTGCTTAATATGCTACAATGCATCATCATTGGTTGCTCGACGAGGAGAATAGGTGCCATGCGCGACACGCTCCCAATTTCAGACACTCTCACACGCTGCGTGATCACCCGCCGTGACCTGTTGATCAAAGCTGGGTATACCGCCGCTGGTCTGGCGCTATCCGGGAGTGCAGTGGCAGGTCAGCAGGTCCCTTCAGTCATTTTGGGCGAAGGCGACCACAGATACGAATGCGTTCACGATTGGCTTGTGCCGCCCGACAGCATCAAGTGGGGTGAGACGCAGGGGGTCGCGCAGGACTCCAAAGGCTACATCTATATCACACACACGGTAGGGGCGGGGAGCGAAAAGAAGGACGCCATCGTCGTGTTCGACAAGAACGGTAAGTTCGTCACCTCCTGGGGGGATCGATTCGCTGGCGGCGGACATGGTATAGATATCCGCAAGGAGGGCTCGAAGGAGTTCATCTACCACTGCGACACCGGCCATCGGCAGGTCGTGAAAACCACCCTTGCAGGAGAGATGATCTGGGAGAAGGGCCTGCCTCAAGAATCGGGCGTATATAAAGGTAAAAATCCTTTCGTTCCCACAAACGTGGCCTTTAGCCCGAACGGTGACTTCTACATCGCCGACGGCTACGGCTCGCACTGGATTCATCAGTACAATCTCAAAGGCGATTGGATTAGAACGTTTGGCGGCCCCGGCAAGGAGCCTGGCAAGTTCAATACGCCGCACGGCATCTGGCTCGACACTCGGCACAAACAGGAGCCGCTCCTCGTCATAACCGACCGCGCCAACAGCAGGCTGCAGTACTTCACACTGGACGGGAGGTATGTCAGCATGGTCACGGACGGAATTCGCCTGCCTTGCTACTTCGGCATTCACGGCGATCACATGATCGTCGCCGACCTGAAGAGCACTGTCACCCTGCTGGACAAGGACAACAAGGTCGTGACCCAGCTCGGCGACGGCGCGGCTGTCCCGGAGCTGCGCGGTCATCCTCGCACCGACTTCATTCCCGGCAAGTTCATCCATCCGCATGCGGCCAAATATCTGCACAACGGGGACATCATCGTCGCGGAGTGGGTTCCCATCGGCAGAATCACGCTGCTTCGCAAGATGCCCGCGTAAGGAAAGAGAGATCGTTTTGTATCGTGGAGTCATAGACCGCTACCGGGCTTTACTGCCTGTAACCGAGGCCACTCCTATAGTGACTCTCTGTGAGGGGGACACGCCGCTGATTCCCCTGCCGCGCCTGTCTGCCGCAATCAGTCCATTCCTTACCCTCTACGCAAAGTTCGAAGGGTTAAATCCCACGGGCTCGTTTAAGGATCGGGGCATGACGATGGCGGTCACCAAGGCGCTCGAGGCCGGCCGGCAGACCGTCATGTGCGCTTCGACAGGCAACACCTCCGCTGCCGCGGCCGCCTATGCCGCTCGGGCTGGAATGGGGTGCTATGTGCTGATTCCTGAAGGCAAGATCGCGCTCGGCATCCCTGTGGAGAAAACCGATGAACAACAGGACCGGCAAAGCCCCGCCCTATCGCCATGATACCCGTTTCAATGGTCAGCAAAAGGATCGCATTATCATTTACATTTTTCAACAGCACGTCAATCCACTGGCCCGTAAATAATTCCGTGATCGCTGTACCGAACATACAAATGATCATAAAGAAGAAGAGTGGATTTAATAAAGAGCGATACATTTCACCAGTGGAAACCCCACTCGAAACCCTTTCTGTTTTAGGAAAATCCAGTTTGGAAAAAAGATACCCATAGATCAATGTAGGGATCAGCATCATGCCTACCTGTAGTTGTGTGCTTAAGCCGGCCTTATTACAAAAGTAAACAATCAGTGTGCCGATAACAATACCACCCGGAAACCATAAATGAAAATGATTAAGCTTAGTGGTCTTGTCATTTGGGTATAATGCGGTCACTAAAGGATTACAGGCAGCTTCTACTGTACCATTTGCTATACCTATTAATAAAGTAGAGATGAATAATGACCAATAACCATTCGCGAAAATGGTAAGGAGGATACCACCGAGATGAAAAACAAATGCCATTACCAG
>JANXLO010000587.1 GCA_025355115.1 Chthonomonadaceae bacterium | reverse complement strand
TAGCGCCTGCAGAGGAGTTGTGCTGATATTTCTCGCTGCCACTGAATTGGTGATCTCCGGGCAGTCGAACACCTCGAGTTCAGGCAACAGAAGCGAGCGCTTCACCTTGACGTAGATGCTCCGCCGCCAGGTAGAGGAATCGTCTGTTCCGTCCTTCCAATTGGGACCCTGAAAAGTGTCCGCCCTCAAAGACGAATCGACAGGCGGATAGACTGGAGGCCCGCCCATTGCCGCATTTAAAGCCCCTGACACGGCCAGGATGCTGTCTCGCACTGCTTCCCCTTCCTGCCGCTTCACAGGCATTCGCCAAAGCAATCTGTTCAGAGGATCAACTTTGTACGGGGCATCACGAATGACAGACTCCTGCTGGTACGTATTCGAAAGCAAAATCAGACGTTGAATTGGCTTTAGATGCCACCCATTCTCCATGAAAGTGACTGCCAGCCAATCGAGAAGTTCAGGGTGGCTCGGCAGTTCGCCGCTCACGCCGAAATTGCTCGGTGTATCGACGATTCCGTGACCAAAATGTTGACGCCAGACGCGATTCAGGAACACGCGAGCAGTCAGAGGATTGTCGGAGCGTGCGATCCAGTCAGCCAATGCTCGCCGTCGACCCGTGGTCTTTTCGGTAGCGTCTGCTGCGGTCACCTCCGCCGTGCCTCCTGGAAGTGAACACAGAAACCCTGGTTTGACTTCATCGCCCAACTGCTCGGCGACACCACGAATCATGACGTGTGATGCGGGAAAAGTCCGGGCATGATCTGTGACGATTTGCGCTTTGGGCAGCTCGCCCCTCTGTGCTTCTAGTGCCCTAATCTGAGCCCCTGCCGCATCCCATTGTGCGCGGCCTTCAGGGGTGAGAGCGGCTACTATCTGCTCCTCAGTCGGCTTCGCGTTACCCTTTGCCGCCAGCAGCTTCAGAGATGCTTCTCTCAAAGGCGACTGGAGCTGCTGCAGGATGCTTATTTTGGCCGTCAGCTCATCATATTTTTGGCGCTCTGTCGAAGTTGGAATGTCTATGTCCCTTCTCTCCGAAGGGGCAAATATAGCCTGCAGACGATAGTAGTCCGTCTGCTTTACGGGGTCGTACTTATGATCGTGACACCTTGCGCATCCGACCGTCAAGCCAAGGAAAGCCGAGCCGGTTGTCGCGACAAGGTCGTCAAGCTCGTCTGCCCTGTTCTTCGCGTTCTGCATAACGATGTCCTGCGGCCCTACAGCGAGATATCCAGTCGCGATCAGCCCGTCCGTGGAGGTAGGCGCAATCTCATCACCTGCAAGCTGTTCACGGACAAACTGATTGAATGGTTTGTCCTGATTGAACGCCGCGATGACATAATCCCTGTATCGCCAGGCGTAGGGTCGATCACGGTCGCCCTCGAAGCCACCACTATCGGCGTAACGGACGACATCAAGCCAATGGCGAGCCCAGCGCTCACCGTAGGCAGGGCTAGCCAGCAGCCTGTCAACAAGTTTGGAATAAGCATCGGGAGACCGGTCAGCGCAAAAATCAACTGTCTTATCTGGGGCGGGAGGCAGTCCGAGCACATCCATATAGAGTCGTCTAATCAACGTTATCCTGGACGCACGGGGTGAAGGGGATAGTCCGCGCAGTCGAAGCCGCTGAAGCACAAATGCATCGACGGGATTTTTTATCCACTTCGATGGCGAGAGAGTTGTGCCCGCCGACTGCCTGGATGCTTTTACGTGGAGAGTTTTTGAACCGGCTGCCTCTTTGAATGTCGGCACCTGCGGCCTTGTCGGACTCCGAAAAGACCACCAGAGCTGCTTCTGTGCGGAGGTGATTGGAGCCTCTGCATAAGGCGCGCCCCTGTTAATCCACTTTACCAGTATGGCTATCTCAGCGGTGGGCAATCTGGCCGTGGGAGGCATCTGAGGAGTGCGCTCACCCGATATCATCTGTGCTAGCACACTTTTCGAGGCATTTCCGGGCATGAAGGCTGAGCCACGCGTTCCTCCATGGAGTGCCGAATTCCGTGAGCGAAGATCGAGGCCGCTCAGCTTCCCGCCGACACCGTGGCATCCCAAACAACGTTTCTCGAGTATCGGCTGAACGGAGCTGACGAAAAATGATGCGTCGACGTTCAAGGCAGCTTGGGTTTTGCTACCTATCGTTTGCGCATCGGCAGCCGAGAAAAAGACAGGCAAGACCAGCCCAGGGATAAGTCCCCAGAGAAGAAGTAAGGTATTTGGACGAGCTAGTCGTGTCATTCGCCAGTCTTGCTCCAGAGGAGTTGGCAACAAATCTTACAGATACCCAATTGGTTCGGTCGTTGCATTCAGGATGTGACACCGTTGCAGCTGACAGGTAACATTTGCGTCACTTCTTGACTGTCTCCAAGGTCACCAAGAGTTCACCCCCGCGTCGGATGGAGCCGTCAAGAATGCCGACCGCCATTCGCACTCCATATTTTCCCATACGGTCGGGATGCTGCTCGATCGTTGCGTAGAGATCACCTGAGAGCAGTGAAGCCTGGACGTCGGGGATATGGTCGTATCCTACC
This sequence comes from Chthonomonadaceae bacterium, assembly GCA_025355115.1. GTDB lineage: Bacteria > Armatimonadota > Chthonomonadetes > Chthonomonadales > Chthonomonadaceae > JANXLO01. Next base: position 9,452 of record JANXLO010000587.1, on the reverse strand, counting down.
ACCTTGATCTGTCCCTTCTTTCCCTTTTCGGCAATCGCCTTCATCGTCCCGAGCGCCATATTGTCGTTCGCGCAAAAAATGCCTTTGAGATCAGGGTGAGCGGCAATTATCGCCAGAGTTTTGTTGTATGCCTTCTCCGTTTCCCACTCCCCTGTCTCATGGGCAACAATCTTAAGGCGTTGGCCTACGGCTAGTTCGAAGCCTTTTTTTCGTGCTTCGGCATTGTCCACACCGCGAATTCCCTCGATGATAGCGACTTTGCCCACGCCGCCAACCGCCTCGAGCAGGGCAGCGCCAGCCTTCTCGCCGCCGATCATGTTATCGGCGCCCACATAGCCGCCTGTTTGCAGTCTTTGCGATTTGACAGTCTCTGCGTCGAGGCGATTGTCGAGATTGATGATCAATACTCCAGCGTCGGCGGCCTTTTTAAGAGCTGGCACCAGCGCCTTGGAGTCAGCGGGTGTTATCAGTATGGCCTGCGCCCCTTTGAGCACCTCAGTCTGGATCAGAGCCACCTGTTGCTCATAGCTCGATTCCTCGGCGGCAGCTTGAACCTCCGCCTCCACGTCCAGCACTTTCGCTTCAGCCTCGAATTCGTTGATCATAGGAATGAAAAAAGGATTGTTTTTCGTCTTGACGATCAAAACCATTTTATAGGGCTTAGAGGCTTTGGGGACAACATCCAAATCCGACTCTGTAATCGTTCCTGAAGTTCCGATATTGCTTGAATTCTGTGAGGGAACGGTTGTTGCACCGCCCTCCACAGGAGGCAACTCCTCTTTACCACAACCGCAGAGGATAAGCCCCAATGCCGCCATACATAAAAATCTTCGTTGCAAGCGTCTTTTCCTTCTTGGAAGATGTCGGCTGCACTTCACAGAGCAGCCATCTATCCCTCTCGTTTTCGTATCTGATCTAAAAAAACAGTTAGGACGATGATCGCCCCCAGAATCACTTGCTGAAGATTCGCCTCGATGCCCGCAAGCACAAGGCCAGAAGTCATCACGGTGATTGTCAGCGCACCTACGAGCGCATTCAGGATGGAACCCTGCCCGCCTGTGAGCGAGGTGCCGCCGATGACTACTGCTGCTATCGCCTCCAGCTCTGCCCCGGTGCCAGCCCCTGTGCTGGCAAGCCCAAACTTCGCAGTCACGAGCACGGCGCCAATGCCGGCGCATAAACCTGAAAGCACATAGGCGAGAGTCTTGAAGGTAGCGACGGGCACTCCCGTAAGGTGGGTTGCCTGTTCATTTCCTCCAATGGCAAGGATGTACCTTCCTGCTTTCGCACGCCGGAGCATTAAAGTGCCTAAAACGACGACTCCGAGTGCGACGAATAACAGAGGAGTCCCCTCACCCAGCATTCGCAGCCGCGGATAATCAGCTGCTACGCTCCGGCTGTTTGTAGCGTATAGGGTGAGACCCCGAGCAATGCTCATCATTCCTAACGTGGTAACAAACGCCGGAACCTTACCGCTTGAAATCGTAAGTCCGTTGAGAAAGCCGCAACTCACTCCGATGAGAACGCCGAATCCTATTGCAAATCCGACCTTAACACCATTTTGAAGCAGCCTTCCAATCAACAGGCCCGCGACGATCTCAACCGCGAAAAAAAGCAAAATTCGAACGTAGACGGAAAGTTTTTTGCCTAGCGAGGATGCTGCAGATGTGGCAAGGATGAGTGCACAAAGTGCGATCGGCATCACTCCAATATAAGCGAGCCAGCTTGGCACCATAGGACGGCCCGACAGGGCCATAGCCATGCCGACTCCTGCGAGTGCAAGCACTGCTCCCACGGAAAGATCGATCCCTCCGGTCATAATCACAAAAGACATTCCCACGGCCAGGACAATATTACGCCCGGACTGCTGAAGAACATCCGGCAAAAAACTACGCGTCCAGAAGGTCGAACGAAAAACAGGATGGAGAGAAAACAACAGGCAAACGAAAATAAGGGTCAGCCATGGCCTGAGCAGCACTACAATCTGCTTTGAGGAGAATCGTCCGCGGTCTGGGGGTGACCTCTTCTCTATATTGCGCTCAGGCATCTAGCTCTCCCATCCTTGACTTGAAGCAGTATAGCAACAATTCAATAGACGCGCAACCCCCAAATCATGTCATGATCGTAACATGTTGGCTGACGGCCATAGCATTTCTAATCATCATCGTAATAGTGAGTGTGTCGGCGTCCACAAAAGAGATGCGCAGTGGGCTCGGCAACGTAATAGGTCTACTTCACACACCTAATTTTGTAAACTGTCACAGGAGCAAAGCCATGGAGGGAAGGGAATCACGACGCGAGAGAGGAAATGACACTCTACGAATATACAGTAACTCGTAGAGGAGCCTGCTGAAATGACGATGAGCCAAGCACTGCCTGATCTTTCGAACGACTATACGCTGACAGAGGAACAGATCGCTGCATTCCAAAAGAACGGGCATATCATGTTGCCTGCCGTCTGCTCCCCACAGGAGATAGGAGCGTTTCGGCCTGTGCTAAACGCCGCCACGGAGCGTTACCGCACCGAAACGCGACCGATGGAAGAGAGGGATACGTACGGCAAAGCGTTCCTGCAGATCATGAACCTCTGGGTAAATGACGACGCTGTCAAGCAGTATACGCTATCACATCGGTTCGCAAAAATAGCTGCTGACTTGATGCAAGCTAGCGGAACTCGTCTCTACCACGATCAGGCCCTGTACAAAGAGCCACACGGCGGCCATACTCCCTGGCATCAAGATCAGTACTATTGGCCGCTGGAGACGCAGGGGATTCAAACTCTCACTATGTGGATGCCGCTTGTCGACGTCACGATCGATATGGGAGCGTTGACGTTCGCATCCGGGTCACATAAAGACGGCTTCATGGGCCATATAGAAATTTCAGATCAGTCTGAGGAAGTTTTCAAGGCATTTGTCGCCGAGAAGGGCTACCCGGTTCACAATGAAGTGATGCGAGCCGGAGACGCCACTTTTCACACTGGCTGGACACTCCACTGTGCGCCTGAAAACAACAGTGACATCCTCCGTGAAGTCATGACGGTCATCTATTTCGCGGATGGAATCAAGGTGATGGAGCCAGACAATTCCAACAGAGCCCTCGATCTGCAGACATGGCTCCCAGATGTGAAGCCAGGCGAGCCTGCGGCAAGTCCCCTCAACCCGTTGCTATACTCTCGCTGATAAGCCATAACACAACGACGCAGTCAATGCCGGTTGGAAAAAATGAATTAAAAGAGGCTCTGTTGGAACGCCTGGGTGCCCGATTTCCAGGTAAGGCTAGGGTGATCGCGAAGTGCTACCTCAAGCTTCACTGGCACGTTCGTACGAGCGGAGATTCGTCCCATGACGCTTCGGCGGGCTAGTGCCGGAGAGTTGTTGACCCTGGAGAGGTGCGCCAGCCAGACAGTCATTGCGCCACCCTCTTCGAGTCTTTCTGCGATCAGATCCCCGCAATCCTCATTTGAAAGATGCCCGTGTGGCGAAGCGACTCTCGCTTTCATCTCCTCAGTGTACGGCCCACGCATCAACCTATCCAATCCATGATTCGATTCGACGATAGCCAGATTGACCCCTTCCAGTGATGCCCGCACCTCCGGTGTCACGCTTCCCACATCGGTGCAGTAGACTATCCTTACATTACCAGCTTGAAGTATATAACCGACGGTCTCCACCGCATCATGTGGGACGGGAAAAGATCGAATTCCGATTCTTCCCACCAGTGTCTCGCTGCCTGTCGGGAGCTCTAAGGTTTCAAACGGAAGCTCCTCCCTTTGCTGATAGGCATTTAAGGTAGCGGCATTGGCAATAAGAGGTGCTTTGTTGCGCCGCGACATCGAGCCTGCGGAGATAGAATGGTCGGTATGTTCATGGGTCAGCAAAATTGCGCTCAATGAGGTAGAAGGCACACTGAGCCGGGTCAGATGCGAGGAGAGCACTTTCAGCGAGAGGCCGGCGTCGATCAGCAGATTAGTATCGCCTGCTTGAACTAGCATGGCGTTACCGCTGCTGCCGCTCGCAAGTGAGTGAACCTTTACATCCTGAGTTGAGTGGTGGATATGAAGCATAGGAATGCAAAAAGCGAGGAAATGCGATTCTAACTGTCGGAGAAAAGACCTTCGATATAGGAGGCAGGGGTGAACAGTTCAAGGTCGTCCGGTTTTTCGCCCACTCCGACGAGCTTAATAGGCAGCTTAAGTTCATCGGCGATAGTGATCACGATTCCGCCCCGAGCGGTGCCGTCCAGTTTCGCCAAAACGATGCCCGTGAGCGGCACCGCATTCATGAAATGTTTCGCCTGACTGATTCCATTCTGTCCGGTAGTTGCATCCAAAACAAGCAGCGTCTCCTCAGCGACACGTCCCAACTCACGCTCCGTGACTCTCCGTATTTTCTTCAGCTCCTCCATCAGGTTACTCCGATTGTGGAGCCGGCCAGCGGTGTCTGCGATCACATAGTCTGACCCGCGAGCGCGGGCTGCCTTGATCGCATCGTAGACGACTGCTGAGGGGTCGGAGCCCTCCTTATGCTTGATGATCTCTGTGTTCGTACGACCTGCCCAAATTTCAAGCTGATCGATCGCAGCCGCGCGGAAGGTGTCTCCCGCGGCAAGCACCACTCGCTTGCCCTGCTTCTGAAACCGGTGCGCCAGCTTCGCGATCGTCGTCGTCTTCCCCACCCCATTCACTCCGACGATCAGATAGACAGTGGGAGCGATCTCAGCGGTTTTGAGGCGATTGTCGCCAGCGCTTTCTAGAACCTCCAGCAGATATCCTTTCAGCTTATCGAGCACCTGCCCTGAACTGGCCATGCGCTCGTCCTGAACAGCCGTTCGCAAAGTATCGAGGATTCGACTTGTAGTATTGATATTGACGTCCGCCTGGATGAGCAGCTCTTCCAAATCCTCGAATAGATCCGCATCCACTCTGCCGCGGCCGGTGACGATCTGATCGACTTTCTGAATTATCTTCTTGAAAAATCCAAAACGCATGAAGTCCTGCTTCCTCTCGCAAACGGTCGCTGAGCCGCAACAACTATTATGCCCGACGACAGTAACTCTGTCAATTCTCTGGCGAGGGAGCAGTCGGCTCATCAGGAGAGAGAATCGTAAGGCGGTACAGTTCGCGGGCACAGAGGAACATAGCGGAAATTCCGAAAATCAACATAACCGCTTTGGGGTTGGAATTGGCCAGCACCAGCCCACCGCCGAAGCCGCCCAAAATTCCGCCCGTAATCGCCGCGCCAATATAGTCCTGGTCGACAAGCCCTGACTTTGCATAGCCCCACGCGGGAAGGATGGCGGCGAGCACGATCACCATAAGCGAACCAGCGGCTGCCTCCAACGCGCTAAAGCGTCCAAGATAGTAGAGTGCCGCGACCATAAGCACTCCGCCCGGCAGCCCACTAAGTCGCGTCAGTGCTCCCACTCCAAGGCCAATCAGCAGGCAAATAGCGGCAGAAGCGGGCAAGACCATGTGAGTATGGTAAAGATTTAGCCGTGCGGCATCCATTACAACCCACAGTGTCAGCACGATGCCAACTGTGAGGAAGAACACTTTCACGCCACGACTATCGAAGCGGAAAGCAAGCGGATGGATTATCATGGCACCAAGGGTGGCGCCCAAGAACGCAGCCAGGCTCCTCAGAGCCACTCCATCTCCTGAGCCATGACCAATCAGAAAACCGACCACTGCGGCAAAGACAGCATAGACGGCGAATCTTAACGAGCTGCCAAGTGCCTTCTTCGGAGCGAAGCCGAACATCCATGTCAAGGAAGGTGCCAGAGCCGTCTGCGGTGCAAGCCCGGTAAGAGCGCTCCCTATTGCGACTGCCATCCCGACAAAAAAGACAATGCTCAGCTTGATGGCGGAGACATTGAGCTTCTTGCGCTTCCGTGTTCTTTGCGGCGGCTCAACGGACATGCTACCCCTTGATTCCCGTCAAAGTGATTCCCTGGATGAAGTATCGTTGTGTGAAAAAGAAAAGACCGAGCACCGGAATCATGACCAACGTCGAAGCGGCCATCAGCAGCCCTGGCTCGCCGCCATGAGAAGTCTGATAGAGCTGCAGAGCATAGGCCAGCGTCTCCTTCTCTGGAGAGCTGATATAGATGAGCGGATTGCGAAAATCGTTCCAAGCTCCCATGAAAGCCATAATCGTTAGAGCTGCAAGGGCAGGCTTGATCTGTGGGAGCATTATCCGCCAGTAGATGCCGACATAGGAGCAACCGTCCAGTTTGGCGGCGTCCTCTAGCTCGGTCGGAATGCCGAGAAAAAACTGCCTCAACAGAAATATGTTGAATGCCGACCCGAAGAAAGATGGCACCCAGAGCGGCTTCAACGTATCGATCCACCCGAGCTTTCGAAAAATCAGAAAGACAGGCATCATCGTGACAGCCTGCGGAAGCATCATAGTTGCCAGGAGAACCACAAACAGTGCGTCGCGCCCTGGAAAACGCAGTCGCGAAAAGCCGTAAGCGACCATCGAAGAACCTAATAGTGTGCCAAGTATGCTGAGTATAGTCACCTGAAGAGTGTTGCCCAGAAAAGTCAGGCCGTGATTGGTCTCAGGAGGCAGAAATTTGAGCGCGTCAGGATAGTTCTTCCACACTGGCGCGACATGTCGGATCTCTTGTAGGCTATTCTTGGATACCGTAAACGTCTCGCCGGATTGTGACGAGGGAGGCAGAACCCTCACCTCACGCATCCCCGTCTCAAACTCTTTCATGACCGCGACTTCGACTTTCATGCCCTTGTAATCTGCGAATGCAAGTCCGCGATCCTCACCCTCTATTCTACGTGTTATCTGCTGTGTCGGTATCCAAACCGGCGGAAACTTGCTCATCTCCTTCTCCTCTTTGAGTGAGGTGACGACAAGCCAGGCGAAGGGTACGAGAAAAACGACGGAGCCAGTGAGAAGGACCATATGAAGAACAGTCTGCCGCGCAGCCTCCTTCCCATATTTTAGCGCCTTCCAATCCATTACCGGTCTAAACTGTGTCTTCCAAATCACGCTTCCGAATACGACAGATGCAGTCCCGGCAACCAAAAGACCCAGGTTAGACACACGAGCTAACAGCGCAATCAATAACATGCTCAGTATCAGATCGATCAGTGCAGTAGGGAACAGGCTCTGCCTGCGCATTCGCACAGCGATCAGCAGGAGCACTACCGCGGAACCGATGCCTAAATAGCACAGTGCGATACCAATCAGTAAAGAAAGAGGCTGAAGCATGGAGTTAATCATCATTGAGCCTCTGAGTGTATGATGGGATCGACACACCAACACAGACAGATCCACATGCTAACCTCAAGGCGCGGGTATTTATTTATCATCTCTGTTTCCTCTCAGCCAGCGCCACACGCTCTTTCCCTCTTGGGGCATTTTGTCAGGTGTTTTCTCGTCATCTCCAACTGCAACCATCGTTGCAGGCACCGTCTGAGAGAGCGCAAGCCGTGCAAGCTCGTAGACTTGTCCCTGCAAATTTTCAAGGCTTTCCCTGAGTTTCCTTTGATCGTCGAGCAGAGCACTGATCTGTTCATCTCGCGTTTTGACGGCTAGCTGCAAAGGCAGTATCATGTCATTTGTCATAACAGTTAGTGACATAAGTAAATCTTGCATACCTTGCATCTGTACTGCATATTTGTCAATGGGTTCAGACTTACTGACATCTGTCATGTCATTGTCAGTGGTATGAACTGGCGCAGGCAACGCACTAAGCCGGCCGGATCGCAATCGACGATAGACTGTGCGCTCGGAAATTCCCAACATTTCGGCAGCCACTCGCACGCGTTCAACCTTCTTGTCTTCGTCTGCCTTGTGATCCGTTAACGCTGTCATCTGCTTACATACCTCCTCTCGTATGAGCGCTGGAGACGCCCACATAAGTTAAGCGAGATAGCCATAAAATCTTACTATTGATAATGGCTATTGTATAGAGTTAAGCTTGGGCGAGTTCAGGTTCCATCAGCAGTCCTGAAAGCAAAGCGGTTACTTCCCCTTGAAGATCATTGCGATTGTCATCATACCGTTGAAGCGTCTCCATACGAGCATGACGGGACAGGCGCTGCACGCGTCTGATATCCCCGCCCGAGGCATCAAGCGCCAATGTGATTGCAGTATGCCTGAGACGATGAGGGCTTAGACAGTCGGAGACCCCTGCCTGTGCAGAAAGCTCTCGAATAATTTTATATAGCCCATCTGGAGTTAGCCCACGACCATAAGATGCAGGGCTGACATTTACGAATAGGGCCGCCTCTTGATCGTTGGAGCTTCCCACATGTGCAGCCAAATAGTTCTGAATGGCGGACACGCACTGAGCTGAGAGAGTAACCCGCTCCTTCTGCGTGCCCCTTCCCTTCCCAAGGACGGATATCATACGTTGTTCAGGCTCGAAGTCCGTCAGTCTCAGGGAGCAGATCTCTGCCCGTCGCAGCGCGTTTTCTAGCAGAAGCAAAAGCAGCGCGTAGTCGCGCTTGCCCTTCAAGGTAGATCTGTCCGGCTGACGAATCAAACGACGAGCCTCATTTATCCCTATTCCTTTGGTATCTCTGTAGGCGATTACCTTTTCCGCATCTACAGAGGCGGAGGGATCGGACTGGGTTGCCCCTACCCTGCGCGCGAAACGAATCAGGCTCATGACAGCTGCCATCCGCCGATTGATCGTCGCCTCGGACTTCCCTTCCGCGATAAGGCTCGCCTTGTAACCCAAAAGCACTACTGCCATCTGCGGCGTGTTTAGTCCCAGGAACTGCCTGACCCGCTCAGGAATCGGCTCTGCCTGATAGACCGCGGCGAAAAACTGATGAACATCTTGACGATAGGCGCGCCTGGTATTTTCGCTGCGTTTGTCCGCGATCAGCATAGCAAACACGTCAGGCGCAACCAGGGTAGTGTCACAAACTGTTGGCTTGGTGACCACGAGGCTATCACAAATAGTGGTTGCAACACTGATGGGAGCACCGGGGACTGACTTCATTTTTTCTCGCCCTCATAGTAGACCCAACGCGGCGCTAGCTTGAGCTGCATGCCCGTCAGAAGCAGAATAATGGCGAAGAGTATCCATGCTAGCGCGGAGGCGTAGCCCATTTTGAAATATTGGAATGCATTTTTGAAGAGATACATAACCGGCATGAGCAAGCTGTCCACAGGGCCAATGGGGCGGCTGGGATCTCCCCCGCCCAATACGTAAACCCGGTCGAATTCCTGTATCGCGGCGATGGTGCCCATGATTAGATTGAAGAAGATGTAAGGGGATAGCATCGGCAGCGTGACATGACGGAATTTCGCCCACCATCCGGCTCCATCTATGTTTGCGGCTTCGTAGAGGTGCGCGGGCACACCCTGAAGTCCCGCCAGCCAGAGGATCATTCCGGATCCCGCCCCCCAAAGCCCTTGCAGGATAAGCCCAGGCTTCGCCCACTCCGCCGCGCCCGGCTGGTTTGGCGCGGCGGA
>JANXLO010000501.1 GCA_025355115.1 Chthonomonadaceae bacterium | reverse complement strand
CGAGAGCGCCGCCCGGCGCGATGCGGTCCGGCTCGCTTCGGCGTTGTCGGCTCTGTCGGCGGCGGTCGACCTGCCCGGCGTCGCCCGGGTACTGATCGATCAGGTCATGGCGCTGGGCGCCACCGCCGCGGTGGTGGTGCTGCGCGGCGAGGATCGGCTCGACGTCGTGGCGGAGTCCGGTTTTCCCGGCGATGTACCCCGGCGGCTCCCGGTGTCCGGACCGCTGGCCACCGATCGCAGCGAGCCGGTGTGGGCGTTGTTCTCCGGCAGCGTGTGGGGCGTACCCGAGGAGCCCTACCCCGTGCAGTCGGTTCTCCCACTGCACGCGGCCGGTTGGGTTTTTGAAAGTCGGTCAGAACGTACACAATAGAGGCAAACTGCTTGCTGATGTGGAAGGTAGAGGGGAGCGGATAACCGGACAGGACGCAGAGCAACGGGAGAGAGATTTTCGTGGACGATGAGACTAGACGGAAGCGCATTGAAAAATTGATTCGCGCTCTTGGGGATATGCAGGTCTCGGTGGTGTGGAATGCGACAAGGGAGTTAGCAAGTCATGGATCGGCCGCATCGATTGCACTCCCTGCGCTGAACGATGTGCTCCACAGTAGGGATGCCGGTTCGCGGCTCTGGGCACGATACGCCATTGCCCGCATCACAGACGATCTGCCTGCACACATGCCTTACTTCCTCGATGCTTTGGGAGAGAAGAACACACTTTTTCCAGGCATGGCCGCCGCCGTGCTAACCGCTTTTGGAGCGGACGCAAGTGAGGCTGTCCCATTGCTGATCAAGGAGCTAAATGAAGCGGATCCGGCCTATCGCTGGGAGGCGGCAGGAGCATTGGCGGCCATCGGTGCTGGTGCCTATGAAGCTGTGCCTGTGCTCATTCGTACCCTCTCCGATTCGGATGAAAAGGTGCGATGGTATGCAGCCTGGGCACTCGGTCAGATTGGCCCCTCAGCGAGCACAGCAGTCCCTCAATTGATGGAAGCCCTGGAGGACGCGGATGAGGATGTGCGCGGTTACGCGGCACGGGCGCTCGGTCTAATCGGAGGAGATTCAGTCGAGGTAGCCATGACCGCGCTCAAGGCGATGGCATCCGATGACAACGAGAATCTGCGCTACGCCGCGTCGGAGGCCCTCCTCCGATTGGAGAGAGGCCGTAAGACTGCAGCGGGCTGACGCCAACGAGCAGTGATTAGGGGACGCGGGGAGCGATTACGATGTGGCGATTTGTGTCGTCGCCCTCACTGTAAGTCATGATGTCGGGATCGTCAGCGAGAGCGTTATGGATGATGCGTCGCTCGTGCGCGGGCAACGGCTCAAGCTCTGCCTCCTGATTGCGCTCCTTCACTTCCCGCGCAAGGTCCTGAGCGCGCTCGATGAGGGTTGCCGCACGTCGAGCACGGTAACCCTCGGCATCGAGCATCAGCCGTACTTCCGAGCTCAGGCGATGGGCAAGAGCGGTATTGCACAGAAACTGCAGTGCGTCCAGTGTCTGACCTTGACGGCCCCAGGTCTGCCGGACATCCTCGCCTACAATCTCGATCTGCAGGTACGGCTTCTCCGCCGAGCGAACGACGGCCTCGGCTCCCAGCCCGCTCGCCGCGCAAAGCTCTTGTATGAAAGTGAGGGCCATCCGTTGATCTACATTGAGGTCCTCGGCTGAAATAACCTCTGCGCTTCTGCTCTCCGTCTGCGCTCCGCTGGTTGTATCGCTCATAGTGTTCTCTCCTTCACTCCGTGTTGCTTGCCTTAATCCAAAATTTTGGGAAATCCCCGCTCAATCCCAGTTCCGAGCTGACACGCCTAGGGACGTGGCCGCCGCTTTTTAGGTCGAGGGCCGGTGCTCGCCGTGAGCTTCGGGGCGGTCACTGGCTTCCCCAGGGAGCCGTTCGCGCTTGTGCGGTCACGATTCGATGCCTCGCTTCGCGAAGAGTCCGACGCGGGCAAAATCAACGCATCGCCGTTCGCCAGACGCAGTCGGTTCGGGCGATAGACCAGGTAGTACTGCTGGGCCGTTGAGATTATGTTGAGGATCAGCCAGTAGAAGATGAAGGCCGCCGACCATTTGTACTGCATGAACATGAAGAACATCAGGCCGGTGGTCATCACGGCCATCGATTTCTGCTGTTGCGCCTGCGCAGGGTCGGGAGCCGGAGTCAGCCGCATAGTGAAGTAGTTGCTGGCGGCGTAGAGGACAAGCAGAGGGATGTCGAACTTCGCAAGATCGGTTCCAAGCACGTTCGGGTATGAATGGGAGAGCTGGCTGCCGACCCAGAGGAACTTGCCGTTGGCGAAGTGGTATTCGTAAAGACGTATCGTGTTGTAGACCCAGATCATGAACGGAAGCTGCATGAACATCGGCAGGCAGCTAGCAAACGGGCTGACGTTGTGCTCCTTGTAGAGCTCCATCGTCTTTGTCTGCAGCACCTGAGGCGTGTCCTTGTGCTTCTTCTGCAGCTCCTTCATGAGAGGCTGAATCTTCTGCATCTCGCGCTGACTCTTGTACATTTTCAGCGTGAGCGGGAAAGTGATTCCCTTCACTACGACCGCGATGAGAACGAGCGCGAACCAGTAGCTGAAGGCAGGCATACGGCCCGTGACCGCGACGAAGCTGTCGACCAGACGGTAGTTGAACTGCTTGGCGTTTAGCCTGTCGAGCGTCTGCTCGACCTCGCGCCGCTTCGCCGGAGCCAACTTGCCGTATGTGGTATCGGCGTAGTGGTCCATCAATTGCTTGAGCGACTCATGCGCGTTGTTCAGGCCGTCGGTCTGCATCTGAATCATTTCGACTGAGGGCCTCGGCGTCATTACAACATAACGGTTCTCGCCGAAATCCGCATCGCGCCAGAGCGCCTCCGCCGCCATGTTCTGATTTTTTCCGTCGTTCTTGCTCCGGATGGAGAGATACTCCTCGTGCGCCTCTTTTGGCCGCTCCTTCTCGAGCAGCGCGGCGTCCTCGAAGGTGTCGGGATAGTGGTCACGAATGGGACGCTGACAGCCCGTCAGTCCTCCGAACAGAAGCATTATGGCAAGCAGAAGCGTAATATTGCGCGAAGCGGATTTCAAAAGATTGTCCTCGGATCAGCGTATTATGGAACCGGATCGTAGCCACCGGAGCTGAAGGGGTTGCAGCGGAGAATGCGACGGATGCCCCAGGCGATGCCGGTGAAAAGGCCGTATTTTGCGATGCTCTGCGCCGCGTACTCCGAGCATGATGGCTCGAAGCGACACATCCGCGGTCGAATGGGAGCCGTCGCCTGGTACGCTCGAATGCAGAGCAGAACGAGCGAGCGAGGCAGATGTATCAGCCAAAGGAGGATCAGCAAGGTTGTCTTCCTTCCGATGGCGGAGAGCAGTCAGCGACGGCTCACTTCGGGATCATGCCACAACGAGAATGCGAGATGCCAAGCGCTCCCGTTCAGGCCTCTGCAGCAGGTCGCTGAGAAACACTCTGTGCGTCACGCAGCATTCCGCCTCTGCGCAGCAGTTCCGTAATGGCTACTTCGATCGCCTTCCACTCCGCCGCCCTGGCTCCGGTCCTCCCGACGATTATCACGTCGAACGGGCCTTCGCGCAGGTCTGGCAGGCGCAGCCGGACTGCTTCCCGCAGGCGCCTTTTGATGCGATTGCGAACGACTGCATTCCCTAGTTTCTTACTGACGACAAAGCCGATACGTCGCCCCGAAGCGACGTTCGCGTGATCTCCGCTTCGCCTCATGACGTAGAGAACCGCAAGGCCGTTGGCATGGGAGCGGCCTCGCGAATAGATCAGGCGAAAGTCTCGGTTTTCACGTAAACGCTGTTCAGCGGGCAGCATCGGCTGTGGTTTTCGATGTGAGGTTACGCCACGGCGGGCGTCCTCACAAATCCTTACGGAAGAAAGGCGCGAACGGTTTCCCTTCGCGCCTTCTCTTCTCTACTTGATAAGTTCCTGGCGTCCCCGTGCACGGCGGCGTCGGAGGACATTGCGTCCGTCCAACGTACTCATGCGCTTGCGAAATCCATGAACACGCTTGTGGCGTCGATTATGCGGCTGGAAGGTTCGTTTCATCTGCTGTTCACTCCCCTGAAAAAGATTCCAGTCATTATAGCACAGGTTGACCGTCTGCGACAACCTATTTTCAGGTTTTCAGCAAATCGTCAGTCCGCGGTGAGTGTCACCAGGTAAGTGCGCAGATCGAGCGCGGCCGCGTCGGCCTGGCTTCGGAGCCGGGCAGCCTCGAGTCGCAACGCGTCAATCTTAGTCTCCTGAGAGTCGAGAGAGGCGACATAGCGCTTGTAGAGCGCGCTGTCTTTGTCGAGCGCCATCATGTTCTTCCGGATGCGCTCCTGATCCATGCTTATGGCCTGAATTTCTGCGTTGCGGGCATCGCTTTGCGCCTGAAGGTCCTGAACCTTGCGGCGTCGTGCGATTACCTCCTTCAGTGAGGCCAGCAGCTTTGCGGAGAGCCCCTTGCGATTCGTGTAGGCGGTGAGTGAGCCGATATCACCGTCGAACAGCCCGATATTTTCGGTCAAAGTTCGCTCCACGACCACCTTTAGCGTCTGTGTCTTACCCGGCGCTAGTGCCACGTCGAACCGATAGAGCCCTGTCGTGCGCTCGGCGGGCTTGTCAGGCGTCAGAAGCTTATACTCCGCGCTGAAGGGATGCTCGACCAGCACGGTGCGGGGCTTGTCCGACTTCGATTTCAGCGTGTAGAGGGTCTCGACATGCTCCCGCCGCGAGACGATCAGAAGCTGCTTGCGCAGGCTAAGACCCACCTCGATATAGGTCGCCTGAGGGGTCTGTCGCTCCCCCTCCACCGCGAGGTCGACGGCGTAGGTAAGTAGACGGGAATCGCCCGGCGGAATATCCTCCATTCGTGCGTCGCCCGCATAGCTTCCCTCGTCGAACAGAGTGACGGGCCCACCCTTCAGATGCAGGCCGGTGTTGTTGTGAATTCGAACGGCATTCAGCGG
>JANXLO010000564.1 GCA_025355115.1 Chthonomonadaceae bacterium | reverse complement strand
CGGACCATGCAGGCGCTCGATGAAATGGGTGGAAGAGTCAAAATATACGCCCGACCCGTTGAAGTTGTGAAGGCCATCCCATTCGAGCAAGACGATATCCACGCCAGCTACGACGCAGTCGCCGTCCGAAAATTCTGGTATGCGCTTGTCCAGGTGAATAGTGTATTCACTGATTTCCGTGCCCGCTTCATAGGGAAGGCGAGCCCGTCACATCTCTTCTGGGGATCCTTCGATTTGGCTGCGACCCGATTCTCAGGACGCACCGCGCCGAGGCACCCCGGCGGGGCTCCAAACTGCCCGGACCGAGTGATGGTCGAGGCGTATTCTCACGAGTTATGGAGCGCGGGGTTCTGGCCAGGGGCTGGCCTGGGAGAAGCTGCGTTTTACGCGTATGCCTATCCAAACCCAACTGGCTTTTCATCGCACCGTGCCAGACCGGACGCGGCGTACTTCCATGACACGCTCGGCGAGTTTATTCTGCCATACGAGGCAGTTCGAACGGCGGCTGACCCGAACCTCGCCTACTCGCCTTCCTCCAGTCGACGTATGAGGGCGCAGCCTCACTCGCCGCCTGGGATCGGGGCAGCCTGGAGAGTCACGACGCACCGGTATAGTCCGGGACCCAGCGTAGCAGGGTTGAAAGCACCGACGGAACGGGTGCCGTGTCAGAATGGAATTGACAGGCGGAAGGTCTATCAGGTATTTTTAGGGAGGTAGCACCGGGGCTTTCGTGGAGGCATTCCGGACGCCGCTGCCTATCCACCCGCAGGAGAGACGAACCGCATGGAGTATCTGACGAACCACGATCTGTTCTGGGTCAACCAGATCGTCACTGGCACGGTCAACCCCTACAACTATTTTGCTCTAGAGGCCGCCATGGCGGGGCAGTACCGGTATGGCGACAGCCAGGATGTGCCAGGTCAGGCAGCCGTGATGCTGGATCGCCTGCTGACCAAAGCCCCGTTCGGCTCCGGGAACCGACGCACTGCCTTGATCGCCCTGCTGACCTTCCTCAATGCCAACGGCTATGCCACCATTGTAGATGAGACGGAGGTCGTCCGGCTGATCACTGCCGTCGCGACGCAGACCATTCTGCCGCTGGACGCGGTCAACGCTTTGGCCGCTCCGGCAAAAGAGAGTCTCACCGCAATTCCCATGCGCCAGCTCATCACGCACGAGTGCAACCACCATACGGTCGCGCTCGGCCTGCTCACGCCCGGCGATTGAGACGGCAACTCGGGCTCGACAGAGAGGGAGACTTTCAGACGCCATGAGCACATTCACCCGCCGTCAGGCAGTGGCAGGAGGCGTCGCCCTCGCAGGAGCCCTTCTGCTCCCTGAAACTACGCTCGCCGCGCCGAAGCCGTCGTTCCATTTCGTTCATATCACCGATATTCATATTCAACCCGAGCTTGGAGCGACGGAGGGCGTCGAGAAGGCATTTGCCGCCATACGATCGCTCCCTCAGAAGCCTGCGTTCGGACTGATCGGCGGTGACCTCGTGATGGACGCCGCGCTCGTGCCGCGCTCGCGCGCCGATGTCGTCTACGATCTCTGGCAGCGCGAAGCTTCCGAGCTGCCTCTACCTCTTCACTACACGATCGGCAATCACGACCTCTGCGGGTTGCAGTCGGGCGGAAAGCCCGCTCCCGAAAGCCCGGATTTCGGCAAGGCGCTCTGGAAGAAGCGTCTCGGTCTGGAACGCGCCTACAGCAGCTTCGATCACCAGGGCTGGAGATTCGTCTGCCTCGACTCGACGGGCATCACCTCCGACTATTCCTGGGAGGGCCGCCTCGACCCCGATCAGATCGCATGGCTCGACGATCTGCTCCGCCGCACGCCGAAGGCCATGCCGCTCGTTTTCCTTACCCATTTCCCCATCTTCACCGCCGTAACCATGTATACCGAGGGTACGACGCTTGCCACCCCGCCCGGCCTGATCGTCAAGAACGGCAAAGTCTTCAAGGAGATGATTCAGACCCATAACGTCAAAGCCGTCTTTCAGGGCCACACGCACATCGTTGAAGAGATCGACTATCTTGGCGTTCGCTACATCACAGGCGGCGCGATCTGCGGCGACTGGTGGAAGGGCAAGCGGCTCGGCGTTCATCCGGAGGGCTTCAGCGTCGTCACCGTCTCCGGTGAAGAGCTGACCTGGAAATATGTTCCGTACGGCTGGAAGGCCCGCGTCTGAATTCCCGTTTTCAATGAGGAGAACAGAGTGATGCAAGAGTTTTTCTACAGGCCGGCCGGCGCATGGGCGGCGGACTTCATCCCGTTTTATGATGGCGAACGGTTTCGCCTGTTCTATCTGCTCGATTGGCGCGATAAGGCTGGGCATGGCGAGGGAACGCCCTGGCTCCAGATCAGCACGACCGACTTCGTGCATTTCGAGGAACACGGCGAGATGCTGGCGCGAGGCACGGAAGCGGAGCAGGATCTCTACGTCTTTACAGGCTGCGTGGTGTCGGCGGAGGGCCAGCACCACATCTTCTACACCGGCCACAATCCCCACTTCAATAAGTTCGGCAAGCCGGTTCAAGCGGTCATGCATGCCGTCAGCGACGATTTTCTGCACTGGCGCAAAGTCCCGGAGGACACCTTTTTCGCGCCTCCAACGGGCTACGAGAGGGATGACTGGCGCGACCCGTTCGTATTCTGGAACGCCGAGGCGAAGGAGTGGCAGATGCTGCTCGCGGCTCGCCAGGATGCCGGCGTATCCCGGAGGCGCGGCTGCGTCGCCCTCTGCGGCTCGCACGATTTGAAGGTCTGGGAGGCGCGCGAGCCCTTCTGGGATCCGGGCCTCTACTACACGCACGAATGCCCCGATCTTTTCCAGATGGGCGAGTGGTGGTACCTCATCTGGTCGGAGTTTTCGGAGCGCAGCGTGACCCGCTACCGCATGAGCCGGTCGCTCGCCGGCCCGTGGACGGCTCCCGAAAACGACACTTTCGACGGCAGAGCCTTCTACGCCG
Source organism: Chthonomonadaceae bacterium (assembly GCA_025355115.1). Classification (GTDB taxonomy): domain Bacteria; phylum Armatimonadota; class Chthonomonadetes; order Chthonomonadales; family Chthonomonadaceae; genus JANXLO01. The sequence continues at coordinate 1,993 of JANXLO010000564.1, read as the reverse complement.
CCAAGTCCGCCTCGGACGGGAAACGGCGCTTCCTGTTCGGCTGGAATCCGACGCGCGACACGGAGAAGGACTATGAGGGCAGATGGCAATGGGGAGGCAATCTTGTCGTGCATGAGATCGTGCAAGAGATGGACGGTTCGCTGAATGTCCGCGTCCCGGACACGGTACGCCGCGCCTTCAGTGAGGCGGTCACTTGCACCCTGACGGACGAGTTCGGCGAGGAGTACGCGACAGACGAAAGTATCGAGCTGGAGGCTCCCGACTCGTTCGCGGCCCTTCAGTCCAACGTCTCCACGGAGCGCATCCTCATCGAGGCGACGTTGACCTTCGAGGCGGGCACTCGAGGCTGCGGCCTGTTGCTGCGCACGGGCGAGGACAGGCAGACAGGTTACCAGATACGGCTCGAACCGGGGCGACAGCGGCTCGTTCTGGACTCCTGGCCGCGTCCAGGAGACATCCCGTTCATGGTGGAGCTGGAGCGCCCACTGAAGCTGCAGCCGCAGGTTCCGATCACGCTACAGGTGTTCACGGATGGCACGGTCTGCGAAATCTACGCGGACGGCAAAGTAGCTTTGAGCGCACGCCTTTACAATCTCAAGTCAGGCGGTTGGGGCCTCTTCGTCCAGGAGGGAAGCACCGTGTTCGAAAACGTGCATGTCCTCACGACCCCCATCACGCCAAGCTAGACAGGCAGGCGACGCTCGGCAGCTCTGTGAGAGAGTGAATGCAGGGCGTCTCGCGCAGAGACGCAGAGACGCAAAGAAATACAGGAGCGCGGCCTCAGCCTCAGTGAGGGAGAGTGGGGAAATCCACCCGGGCATACACCTCATCCATTCGCAGTTCGCAATCGATCTCAGGAAGGCTGAGGGCGCTGCCCATTGACGTCTGGACGTTGAGAACCCATCGACCGTCCTCCTGTCGTTCGTAATGCTCGATGCGCGGGGTTTTGGTGGAGATCAAAACATAGCCTCGCAGCGAGTCCAGCTTCATATAATGCGCGAATTTGTCGCCCCGGTCGTGAGCTTCGGTCGAGGCGGACAGCGCCTCGAAGATGACCGTAGGGTTGAGCAGAGTGGCTGTCTTGAAGCGCTGGTCAAAGTCTGGCTTCCCGCAGACGACGACCATATCGGGATAGGTGTAAAGCCCGGTCTCTGAGACTTTTACACGCATATCTGCGTTGAAGCCTTCGCACGGTCGTCCCCGAAGCTGAGTGCCGAGCGCAACGGTAAGGTTGAATGTGACCCGGATGTGCTCCGACGTGGCCCCAGACATCGCGTAGATCCGTCCGTTGCAGTACTCATGCTTCTCCTGCTGGTCTTCCTCCCATTGCAGATACTCGTCCGGGGAAAGTTGCCTTGTCGCTGCCTGGGCCATGCTCATTCTCCTAGCGGCCTTTGCCGTCAATATATCGCGGTTTCGGAACGTAAACTTAGCGCGGGCAACGAGGGGAAATCTACCATCTCATAGATGTCGGCGAGTGGCAAAGCGATTCCAAGTGCGTTTATTGGCAGACTTTCCTCTAATTCTGTTCGGACGGCGAGCAGCCAATCGCCGTCCTGTTGCCGCTGGAAATGCTCGACCATCGGGAATCTGGTGGAGACCAGTATATAGTCGGTCAGGGAGTCGAGCCGACGGTAATGCGCGAACTTGTCGCCCCGGTCATAGGCTTCGGTGGAGGCGGACAGCACTTCGATGATCAGCGCGGGGTTGAGCAGAGTCGCCGATTTCGTTCGCCCTTCCAACTTCAGCTCTCCGCAGACCACGGCCACGTCCGGATAGGTGTAGAGCCCCGTCTCGCTTACCTTGATGCGCAACTCACTATTGAACACTCGGCAGCCTCCTCCACGCAGGGCGTTTCCCAGAGCGAGCGACAGATTCTGGATGACTGTGACATGCTCGATCGACCCTCCGGACATCCCATAGGTACGTCCGTTCAGGTATTCGTGGCGCTCCTCCTGAGCCTCTTCCCACGTCAGGTACTCTTCCGGCGAAA
>JANXLO010000531.1 GCA_025355115.1 Chthonomonadaceae bacterium | reverse complement strand
TTACAGTAGAGGAGCATAACCGCCGCCTCCTCGCCGCACGGCTTTTCTATATGGATGGCTGGACGGCGAAAGAGGTTGCCGATACCTTGTCAGGCACACGACCAACCGAAAAGCCGCTGACATCCGCCGACCTCGATGTATGGCTGCAGGACGCGGGCAATTTGCGGCATATGGCCTATTCGGAGCTGCACTACTCCCCCCTCGCCCTCTGCTTGCATCTGCTCAAACTCCCCCCGGAAACCAGTGAGGCTCAACTTGGTCTGCTGCTCTCCGCCCCGGATGAAGCCTTAGCGTCTTTTTCGGACGCAAGCGGCTGGACCCATACAGAGCTTCGCGCTATCGTATGGAGATATTTGCGCAATGTCTCCTGCACACTGCCGCCAGGGATCCCCAACTGCTCCCTGTCGATTTCTGAGTTGGAGCAGCTATTTGTGAAGTGCGTCGATAATTTCCCGTTCCTATATGTTATGCAAACTTTACTCTATGTGACACAAGGGAGGCTTCAACCCCTCTGCGAGCAAAAAAAGACGGGCTTATGGCGAAGGCTCTCTTTCCAATACTGCTATCGGGACGCTCTGACGCACAAGGATATCCAGGACCGCTTGGGGCCTGCTGCGCATTTAGTCGAGGCGAAGGTAAATTTGACTGTGCTGCAAGGATGGCTCAGTAGTGGGCGGCTGCTCAACCAACTGGCAGAAACGTGCAAAAAAATGTATGGGGAGGGCTGGTCATGATCGAGGAGGAGCGAGGCAACGAGCTATCACCTCGTACTGTCGAAGCAGTTACGCTCTGGCTCATGAATCTCAACGCCCAGTCTGTTCAGGCAGAGCCTATGCCATCGACCAGCGAGCTCGTGCGTTATCTGAGCGGAGCATTGCCGCCGTACGAGATCAGTCGAGTCGAAAAAGCCGTTCTTACCCATCCGGCGTCGCGCAAGACATTGAGAGTTGTGCGAATGGAACTGCTGCGGTTGGAGGCATTACCCTGGGCGGAGGTTGGGACAGTAGCGAGCGGCGACGGTCTGTCTGCGGAAATCGCCGCAGCCTGGCTAGTGCTCGTTGCAGAACGAATTGCTGCCGCGGAGCAGTTGCCTGCACGATGGCTCAAAGAGGGCTGGCGAGAACTGTATCAGCATTTTCTGGAAGCCGCTGTCGAGGCGTCGATCGCCTGGAGCACATTTATCGCTTTTCGACGTCACTGGGCATCCACCCCGATGATCCCTCGTCCCGCGTTTGTGAGAGGGAGTGGAGAGGAGCTGGCCGAAAGGCAAAGCGTCGATCTGGGTGAGGAAGTATCCTGCCGAGCGTGGTTCATCTCAGCGCTCAACTCCGAGGGCAGCCTGGCAGTCAGCCTCTCTCTGGAGGATGAAAGTGGGGATGCAGTGACGATCTTTGATGGTCGTGCACTGCGGCTTTCCCTTAAAACCGGTACCGAGTTATGGCCGCTTGGAGAAGCAGTCATCGAGAAGGGAAAGGCAGGCTGGACACTTGATGAGTTCGCCGCAGTCATGAAAGTAAGCGCGGAGAAGCTTCATGCAAACTCTTTCCATATCGTGTTTGCCGATGAGGAAGAAACTGCTGACCGCCTGCCAGCATCACTGCGAGTTGATGTCCTCGACTCGGCCGGTAGGATAGCCGACAAGTCCTTCCATCTTAGTTTTATGGATTGGCCTCATTGGAAAGGAGGACAATTCTTCGCTCGCGTCGAACTGCCGCAGGAGATGCTTCAGCGCTACCCTTCCTTTCAGTTGCGATTGGAGATCACTGTTTCCGGTGACCACAATCAGCAGCTAGGTGCATGGACGCTCGCTGGCGAGAACGATTCCCCACGCACATTGAAGGCTTCATGTCCAGGCAGTCCGGACTCAACGCTTTCCAATATTACACTGATCCGAGCGCAGTTGCGCCCCCCACAATGAGTTTAGATAGAGCAGTAACATACACTTCATAAGGGTTGGGTCGTTCGGGAAAGGGCATCGGTGAGTTCCCATTTAGACTTTCGCCTCACCGTCATCGGTTCCGATCACGGCGCATCCTACAGCGTCACTCTTTTCGACTGCATCGCGGACCGTCGTGTCGCCTTTGAGCCTGAAACTTCGTTCAATCGGGCTATGCTGCCCTTGAACTCACTTGCTCAGCTTCGACGCTCTGCGCAAGCAAAGCTTCCTGATGAACTGCTTCTCGCACTCGGTCTATCACTTGGTGATTTGCTTCTGCCTCAGGGCATAAAGACCACTCTGCTGCATGAGTTTCGCCGAAATCTTGGCGCATCGATGTCCATTCGCCTCGATGTCCGGCATCTTGACCTCGCTCCGCTCCCCTGGGAGTACCTCCGCCTCGACGCGGCCAGTGACATCCAGCCTGAAGGCTGGCTTTTTCTGAACGACCGCATCACTTTCCGCCGCGAATCTGCTGGTCTAAAGTCCTGCGCACCAATTCATAAAGACAAACTGCGGGTGGTTGTGGCTTCGGCTGATCCGGCAACAAGCCGTTACCCAACGCTCGCCCACCTCGATGATGAAGAGGCGGCAATCCGCGGTGTCCTGGAAGCCAATGGCATCCTTTCCAGCCAGATCTACCTCTTGCCATCCGCCACTGTCGCAAGTCTGAGGAACGCCATTCGCAGGCGGAAGCCGCATCTGCTCCACTTCATTGGGCATGGGGAGAACTCTCCGTCCGGCGGGAATCTGATCCTAATGGGCTCGGATTCAGACTCAGCCTTCCCCCTCAACGCAGATACGCTTGCGGAGTGGCTGACGGACTCCCCAATCAATCTGGTGACTCTCGCGGCCTGTGATACAGTCGGCGTGGCAGATGCCCTTACCAGAAGTGGTGTTCCCAATGTGGTGGCAATGCAAGCGCCGCTTCAGGACGACCTTGTGGTGCCTTTCGCGCGTAATTTCTATGCCTCCCTGATGCAGAGACAGCCAGTGGAAGCGGCTCTGGCTCAAACACGGGTCACGCTACGCGGCACAGGAGCGGGCTGGGGCGTAGCGACACTCTACTCTAGCGCCACCGATGGAACTCTCATCGCGTCCAGTGGGAAGGTGAGCGACTTCACCGTCCCTATGCTCCGGAACCGCCATTTCGTATGTCACGGGCCTGTCCTGGAGGAGATGCATAGAGAACTGACATCTCCCGATGCGCCCCCTCTCGTTCTACTTGGAATGGGCGGGCTAGGAAAAACGCAGATAGCCGCTGAGTTCGCGCATCGCTATCGCGCAAGTTTCCCCGGAGGCATCTTCTGGGTGAAGGCGAAGTCGAACAAGAGCATTTTGGAGGAGTTCACCCGAATCGGCCATATCTGCTCCATACCACAGGATGATAAAAGCAGCTACAGTTACGCCGATGCAGTAAGGCTTGAGCTCCAGAAACGCACGGAGTTGACGCTTCTTATATACGACAACGTCACCTGGGAAAACGAAGCGAATCCAAAGCAGGCGACGGAGCCCAAGCTTTTTCTTCCGGTGACAGGCGAGTGCAGAATACTGATAACGAGCCGTCACCGCCTAATCGCCCCGCCTCACGCGAGGATATTCGACGATGAGACCATTGCACTGGATCTCTCGTCCGCCATGCAGCTATTTGCGTGGGGATTGACCCTAAATCCGGAGGATCAAAAGACAGCTGAGCACATTGTCGGCTTGATGGACAGGCTTCCGCTCGCTCTGGCCCTGGCGCGGCACTATATCGCGCGCTGTCATTGCGGGTATCAAACCTACCACGAGCACTTGAAGCGCAGCCCCATCGAGACAATGGCCCGGTCACGAATCGGCTTTGAGAGCAGCACCGGTCACAGCGGAATGATCTTCAATGCGATCGGTCTCTCCTACTTCGCCTTGGCGGCCAAGACAAGGCAACTACTGGCAATTCTAGCCTGCTTCGACAGACAGAGCATCCCATACGACCTGGCATTACAGGCTTCAGGGCATGCATCCGAACTGGATTTCAATGAAGCTTTAGCAGAATTGACCGACTGTTCATTGCTTCTTCGGGAGAAGGAAGGGCGACTCACGCTGCATGAGCTCGTTCGCGTGTTCGTGCTGGGAGAGCAGACGATGGAGGCCTTGGGCGTATTCGCCGCCTCGGTCGCTTCGACATTGAACGACCAGCTTCGCAGGGCGAACCAGCTTATGGACTGGCAGAGAATGCGCAGGGAGATGCCGCACTGCAGGGCGGTGATAGAGGTTTGCAGTAGAGCAAATGCCACTGAGCCGCAGATCTCACTCCTGCACACCTATGCGGAATACCTGCTGGAGCACCGAGAGTTTTCAGCGGCGGAGGAGTGCTGCGACGTAGGCATAAGACTCACGGAGGATGTCGAAAAATGGTCTCTGCTCCACGCCCATTTCTGGCGTCTTCGTGGTGAAGCGCAAATCACGACTAACACTGACGCAGTCCCAGCGGCCCTATCCTATGTTCAGCAGGCGCTCGAAATAGCCTGTGCAACTCTGCCGGAAAACGATCCGGAACTGTGGCATTTTTACAACAGCAAGGGGCTGGTTCTCAAATTGAGCGGGAATGAGGATGCTGCCCTGCCCTGTTACCAGGCCGCTCTGGAGTTCTGCCGACAGTCCGAAGTTGAGGAGACCGAATCTAAGGGCCTGATCATTCACAACATAGCTGCCCTGCTCGAGAAGAAAGGGGAGTTTGAGCAGGCCCTCCATAACTATCGAACCGCTCTGGAAATCTACAGCGCAAAATACGGCCCAGCCCACAGCAAGCTGGCGGTTCGGCTCAACGGCATTGGCCGTGTGCTCTTCGCACTGGCCCAATATCAGGAGGCTTTCGAGTACCATTCCAGAGCATTTCAAATTCACTCGAAAACCTTTCCTGCAAAGGACATCAATGTCCTGATGAGCATGTACTATCAATCACTCTGCCTTAAGCGCCTGGCACGCCTTGCGGAAGCCCAGAGCACCTATGACGAAGCCATGATCGGACTCACCAAATTTTTTGGTGAGGAACATCCCTTCTATATTGAATTGCTCGACAAATGGCGGAAAAACGATCCCTCCGCCGGAGAAACCACAGATGCGCCCAGTTAAGCTGCTACCCTTACTCCTGCTTCTCGCCGTACACACAGCCATATGCACTCAGGCAAATTGCCAAACAAGAGAGACCCCGCCAGCGCAAACTGCCCAAACATCCAATCCACCGAACGGCAACACTCCTCTGACTCAGCCAGCCGCCCCCGCCTCAGGAGAAGACAAAAGTTATCTGTCTTCTGCTGCGAACTATATCGTACAGTACCTAGCAAGCTACTCGTTGACACAGCGGAAGGCGTCACTATCAGATCTTTCACTGCCGCTGTCTTTAATCAGCTATAGTGCTCGTCTGAAAACCGGTTCTGGCCTCACAGCCATCACGCCGGAATTTACGTACATCGATGTACTAGGAGGAGTAGAATTAGGAGTACAGGATATTACATTATTCAATGCCGGTCGAACAGTAACTGGACCTGGGTTATCGCTGCGAATTGATCTTTCGCCATCACGATTCGAGTGGGTGTCTGCTTACAATAACTACCGCAAAAAGAATGCTTATAAGGCCTTACGGGAAGGGAATAAACTACTTTCAATATCCGATGTAGAGGACTTGATCTCGTCGGTTACTGGACCAAATCAGTTTCTGGATAAATTTGCCTTAGCAGGTAGAAGCCTGCGAGTATCCACTTTTTTTTCCAATCAGTGGCTGGATTCTACGCGTATTACGACGGGTGGCGTAACTGTGTCGCAAGTGCTTCCGTTAACACAAAAACTCACAGGTAACAAGCGTGTTTGGGGTATGGTACCGCGCTTTGCACTGCAAGCAATCGCGACAGACATTTCTGGAGAACAGGCAAGTAAATTCTCTCGCGCACGATATTCAAGCTCGGTTCGGACAAGTATAGGATTTGCTCTCCAAAACGAAGTTCCCCGCGTTATAATCATCACGACTAGTGTTGCTGACAAAGACGGGAACATGATCTCTGTGTCGGTGAACAAAGTGACGCGTTGGAATTTTCAATTCGGAGGAGAGTATGTCTTTAAAAACGCGACGGACGGAGGCGAGAGCTATGGGATCTACACGCGCTTTCGCGATTTGAAGGCGCACACCGAGACCTTCTTCTCGATTGGTCGGGCACCCAGTCACGATTTCCAGTTCGGCGTGGGGATGACCTTCACACACGAGTAGAGCGTATTGCCGTTGGCACACTACATGAACAATATTACGGCCCAATAAACGTGCTTTGGATTTGTTCGGCGTCGGGGGCTTGGGACGAGCGCAGGAGAGAGTCGGGTGGCGTGACCGTATTTCCAGCGGATCGCAACAGTGTGTCGGAAGTGACTGGTGGGCTGGAGGAACCTCTTAGAAGCTGTGACTGTTCGTTCCTCTGACGCTCTCGCTCACGCAGAATCGGGAGAATCGATTCGGCGAGTTTTTGCAGACGGGGAGTTCTTCTCCCGTCTGCAATTGTTGTTACTGTAGCTATGCATCGACCATCACCTACTTTTCCAATTGCTGCGAGCAGAAGATACTCCAAATCTAATCCTCTCTCGTCATGAATAATCACCCGCGCCTCACAGATGCTTATGGCTCGACACAGATCGGGGCCAAAGCTTCCAGGCATATTGCCAAAATCTTCTACAGTAAGTAGTGGAAGAGATTCCATCAAAGCAATCGATGCCGCACGGCTCACACGACTGCTCAGACCCAGATACCCTCGAAGAATTACGGGCAAATGCCTAGCGTCACGCCATCTTCCTAAAGTCAAGAGGGCACGAGACCTTATGAGATTTGCCCTCATGGCATCCAAGGCAACGAATGCAGGGAGGGATATGATCGCGAGTAACGTGGAACCCAAAACAGATAAGATTACTGTCATCAAGATGAGTAGGGCGACTGGTTGGATATCCAAATCATTGCCTATAATATCGAAGCGTATGACCGCGGTCGGCGACAGTTGATAAATTGCCAAGGGGAATATTGCCGCTGTAAAAAAGGCCCACCAGACCTTCACCATGCGTTTCTTTTTAGGAACCAGAATGTCTTTATGAGGAACCTTAACCAGATATTCCAGATGCTCGGCAGCTTCTTCTCGATAGGCATGGTGACTAGGAAGGCTTCCTAATGCCCACGCGGCTATCAGGCGTTCCTTCCATTTAGTTAAGCCTGTATGCCGGAGAGTATGGAGCAGATAATCAGCAGTAGATTGCATCAGAGCGGTGTCCTCTTTGAGAGGCCCTGGACAGTTTTTTAGAAAACGGCTACGTCGAAGACGCCGCAGGAGTGGCGCAACTAGAGTTCGCTCAGTGTCGCGAGGCAAGACTGGAAGCACGCTCTCACCGATCGTTGGCATGACTTCAGATTCGTCAATGTCACACACTGCCTCGTCCTCAGGATGAGCAAAGGAGAGGTGCAAACGAATCTTTATTCGCTCCAGAAAAGCGGATAAAGGTGATTCTTCGCTCGTATGTAGTCGCATCCTTACGCTCCCTCTCCTGCCACCTGTGGGCAGGCATTGTGTTATCCTTACTGCGCTGCAACAATCCGACATGGCTTATTCAAACCAGGGATAGCAGCCATAAAGTTCAGATTGGCCGAACGGACTGACATAAGTCCAAAGGATGGCTCTGGCTTGAGACGGTCAGCAGTGGGTTCGCACGGGCTTCTTCGAGAAGCGCCGAGGAGATTTCCAGGTACTGTGTGTCTGCGGTGTTGCGAATTCGGGCGAAGCGCACTTGTGACGGTTCTGCACGTCCGCAGGTAGCGAATGCAGTTCGAACACAGTCGTCACCTGTTGACATTATCAGCGGCAACCTAGCCCGCAAAATTCCGCCTTCGCCACTGGTGCGCATGTTGATGAACATCGCCTCGAAGTCCACTTTTTCCATCAGGCGGCGAGTTGTTAGATCTGCGAGGCCGAGCGCAGTCGCGTTGCCATGCGACGGCGCAGTCAGGTCAAGCACTGCGATTAGCCGCACATTGGGGCCGCCCCAGGTCGCCTCGGGAATGCTCGGCATCGTGCCGCGTCCAATGACGTGTGTGTCCATTCCCGCGCCGCTGATGTTCTTGCCCATCTCATCTACCACCAGCACATCGATCTCCGCGAAGGGCAAGCGCGGAGCGATAGCTCGCGCTCGCTTCAGCAGCTCCTGCTCTGGCTCTCGCGCGATCTGCGTGGCGGCAAGTCCATGTATCTCCGCCGTCTGCCCAAGTTCATTCTCGATCAAGGCGATACCGCCGACCACGTTCGTATGCTCTGCCAGATATCGAGCGACTCTCGGCATGAGCTCACGCAGCCCGGCGGCGCCATGCCGGTGAATGCCCTCCGCTCCGTGCCGCTTGCCCAGGCCGATGGCGCACATCTTGCCGATTCCGCTCTCCAGGGGCCCCGAAAAATCGGTATGCGCCTTGATTCGGTTCACCAAAATTACGGCGTCTGCGGCGTTGGCGATACGGTCGAAGAAGACGGTATGCCCTGCAAACGGGCCGGCCTCCTCGCCTTCGAGGGTTCCGAGTGCATCAACCTCCATGGTTGCCTTTATTTCGGCGTCCACCGCTTCGGGCGTCAGTCCATAATCGAGCAGAAGAGATCGCTGACCCTCCGCAGTCGCTCCGCCGTGACTACCCATAGCGGGGATCAGAAACGGCTCCATTCCGCGGGCCTTGAGTTCCGCAATCATGGTGCGAATCACTGGGACAATGTTGTCTACTCCCCTGCTCCCCGAGCCAACAGCGACCTTCGCGCCCGGCTTGAGACGAGCATCCTGCGCCAGGAGCACCATTGCTGCTCGGACGCTGTCTTCTATCTCCTCTAGCGAGAGCGCAGGGGTATCGAACTTCTGCTCCACCGTCCAGACATCCGGCAAGGGCACATCTGGATAGGTGAAGAGATCGAGCGGGATATTCAGTTGAAGGTTCATGTGAGTTTCCTTGAAATGATGTCTATGCTGATTGCTTCCCAGAAGCTGAATCTGCCGAGTTCACTAGGAGAGCACCTATGCGGATCGCCTCCAGCAGACTCAGTTCACGGGCGATCCCTTTTCCTGCAATGTCGAAGGCCGTGCCGTGATCCACTGAGACGCGCCTGATTGGCAGTCCTATCGTGACGTTCACTCCAGAGTCGAAGCCGTTCAGCTTCACAGGGATGTGTCCCTGATCGTGGTACATAGCGACTAATAGATCGAAGTGCCCTGCAGCCGCCTTTTGGAAGACAGTGTCCGGTGGGTGCGGGCCGCTGGCGTTGATGCCTTCATGGATGGCGAGCTCAATGGCCGGAACGATCTCCAGCCTCTCCTCAGTTCCGAATAGCCCGTTCTCTCCCGCATGTGGATTCAGGCCAGCGACTGCTATTCGGGGAGAAGCAATGCCAAGGCTTCGACAGGCCTGATCGCCCAGACGAATGCACTCCAATATACGATCTGTCCGCACACGCTCGATGGCTTCACGAAGCGACACGTGAGTG
>JANXLO010000523.1 GCA_025355115.1 Chthonomonadaceae bacterium | reverse complement strand
GTGGCTCGCGCCTTTAACAGGTTGTCAACCTCCGGTAGATCGCCAATATGGCAAGCGATGTGCAGAGCGGTAGCGTCTACAAGCCTATTCAAGCCGTTGCTATCAAAGCTTTCATGCTCCACAATGAGGTAATCGCCTTTGGAATTGACAGGCGCTCTCCGTTTTATCAAGGCAGCTGTTAACTCATGTCGTCGATTCGCGATTGAGTACATGAGGAGTGTCGGCGGCTTCCCTTAGTTGACTGATTTTGTGTATTCATCAGGCATCAAAGCGAGAGAGTAATTCGGTCGAATCCTCAGGGATACACTAGCTCCAGCACGGATCAGCGACACTGCCCGCTTTGTATCATTGTGCAGAACAGCGTCCAGGAGTTCTTGTTCTAGCCGGTCACGCTTGGATCGGCGGACAGAGTTTTGTTGAACGGTAGATGGGGCATTTTGAGTCCCTTTACCGAGTGAGCACGGTGTGGTTCTGAGTACGAAGCATGAAAACATAAACACCAGCATCATGGTAACCATGCCTCCAAATCAGCAGAAATGAGCTTCGCAATGAAGTCACGGGTTGCTATTCACCGAGCCTAACACCATGAGCTGAATTGCATCCCTATGCTCCATAGAGTTCTGACTGAAAAATCGGTTCACTAGCCCAGCCAGATGCCGGGACTAGAAGTGCATTGGGCGCTGCAATATTAGACGGTCCCCTCAGCTACCATCTCGCTACGAACCGCGTAGCTACTGCCTGTGCCCGGCTTCAGTTCCCTGTGGATTTCTCGAATATGGGCGACCAGATCATCAAATGTGTCCTGGTTGAGGAACACGGCGAGTCTTTTGTTATCTGCTTCATTGCCTGAATAAGTGATGAGAAACTGGTCGCACGCGGCGTAGCATAGGTCGCAATCTCTCATTAACGAACGGCAGTGCTCCACAGCGACAAGTCGGACAGCCCAGCTTTCGTCGGTGAGGAGTTGCGGCAAGCGGCGATCGACAAAGGGGAAAGTCCAATCGCGCACTGCTCGAACCAGTATCGATGTTCGCTCCGCGTCGAAGGGCCAGGTCGGATCGCTTTTTTCAAGTCGATTGTGGAGCTTGACTATCTGCCTGGGTATGAGTGCCTTACAGAGCAGGCCGAATACATATCGATTGTGCTCGTCGATCAGGACTTCAGTTAACTTATCACCGATCTCGTCGCTGAACGACGACATGAGACCCATCACTGCCTTCAGACGCGTTCTTAAATCAGAGTCTCGTAATTGCGCCGCCAGTTCCTGCTCTTCACTGTCCACTTGTGTTTGCATCCCTAAATACTTCCACAAACCAAAACGCGAGGCCCACCGTTGATTCTTACTGCCAGACGAATACCAAACGCACCATTTCCACTATTAGTCACCCTGCGGGCGCTCTGACGCTTTCTAATCGGTTTTGAGCTTTCACCTGCTGCCTTTTGGAGCCAGTCGTTCGACAATGGCCCATTCCTGCAAAGCTGTATGCACGTTGCCTTGTTCTTCAAGTACCTCTGCGACATGCTCAGGTGGCGTGGAGTTATTCGGATCGAGCATTGCTTCATATCTGAATTGAACGATAGCTCCGTCGTACGTCTTTTGGTGCCACAAATGCATCCCATAAACAGCACGGGCAGAGCTATTATTTGGCTCCCGTTGAACCCATTGCGCCGCTTGCTCAGGGGTAAATTCTTCCCAATACTCTAGGTCCTGCCCGTCGACATAACGCACGATGGCGAAGCACCCGCCGAGGCAAAATATGTTGAAAAACGCTACCGTTGGAAGAAGTAGCTGTTTTCTGTAAATTAGGATTCTCATGTCTGCCTCCTTGAATAGTCGCTACACTCTCGAGCATCCAAACGAACGGGTGACCGGTTCCTACTAGCGCGGGCACGGGCACCTCTTGGATCGGGCCAGAGGAGGTGTCTCAATGCTCAGCAACCTCGGTTCGGATCATGCTTTTATTGGTCATCCCGCCTCTGACCACCAAAATGACTCGTGCTATAATGGAGGGAGATGACACCGGAGGTTGAGCCATATGACGATGATCCACTACACGGCAGAGGTGAAAGCATGATTGCTGCTGGCGCCGCCCACTGAGGCCGAGGCACTGCATTTGAAGCCCGGTGACAAAGTGCATATTCAGCTTGCTCACGACGCGGACGATATGCCTCAATTCAGGCCAAATGAAGGGATGCTCGCCGCCCTGCAGATGATAGCCGAACGCCAAAAGGGGAAGCGTTATACGTATGCCTCCGACACCGATCGTATGCTGAGAGACGGCCGCGCGGGAGCGATATGGGGCAATACTCCCCTTGAATAGCGTCCCTATCGGTGCAGTCGTCACCGACGTCAGCGAGATTGCGGGTCCTCTGGCTACAGATCAATAGTGATCCGATATGACGGCTTCTTCCCTCGCACGGGCATCGTCCAGAAAGTAATGAAGTGCTCAGTGCGCGTAAGATGTGCGTTGAAATGATCCACTTTCCCATCTGTTCCGTCAAGGGCAACCTGACCTTGATGAAAAAATAGAACACTTGGCGTATGATCAGATATGCCTGCCGCTGCCATCTTCATTTGATAACCTTTAACATAGTAGACTCTGTCGTACGGAACATGGACGAAGAAGTTTTTCCCGTTGAGGCTCATCATAACGTCGCACGGCACCCCATTTACCACGACTGCGGTATGGGACTTGATAAAAACCTGCTCCCCAACGCCAGATTTCATCAGCGCCAAGAATCCACAATAGAGCGCAAACAGGCTAATGCAGGCGAAAATGAATCGCCTCCGCCCGCTTCTCCGCACCAGTTGTTTCACTCGGCTTCGGCTAAACAATGGCTGTCTCCTGTACGATATTGTTTGGTGGGCCGTTCAGCGACTCTCTTTTCGCTGATGCCAGAATTTCGGTTGATGCTCAGTGATGCTCGGCGCTTTGCAGTAGCCACGACAGACGCTGGCCCTAGTTCAGCTCGGAAAGAGGAGGACTCACACCAAGACACAAAGCCACAAAGGAATGTAGAAGAGATGCAAAAGCGTATCAACAGTGTTGCTATCGGGCGGGCGTCGAGCAAAATATGCTGGCTTTCTCTCCCTCCTCTTTGTGGCTTTGTGTCTTGGTGTGAGTCTTCCCAGTCATCACTGGGTGTAAAGGACAACCCATTGGCCACCTTTCATCACAATATGGAAGTCAAACAGAACGCCTGATACCTCGCAGGGCTACCGCTTTGCGCCATGTGCTTTCAGCATCTCAATAATCCCGTCCGCATCACCCGGGGTCTCTGCCCCTCCCTTCGCAACCTGGATGAGGGTCTCGCCCTGCCATCGTGCGGAGGCATTTGCGCCATGGTTGAGGAGAATCTTGACGACATCCTCATCGCACTCCTGGCAAGCCATTTGCAGTGCCTCGCCCCTGGAAGCGTTGACCTTTGCACCGCGCTTCAGAAGCTCACGCACCATTTCCGGGTCGCCCGCATCGACTGCCGCCATAAGCGGGCACCCTGATTGAGCGTTTACGGCGGCACCATAGCGGAGGAGTTGCTTCGCGATGTCGAACTTCTGCGCCTCGATGGCGTACCAGAGTGCATCTGCTCCGGGGGACTTAGGGCCGAACTTCGCACCGTGCCTCAGAAGCAGCAACACCGTCTCGGTGTTGCCGAACTGCGCCGCCTCCTCGATCGGGCTGAAATCCTGCGCTCCTCCAGGGTTCACTTTCATGCCGTGCTCGATCAAAAACAAGACCGTCTTCGCGTTTCCGCTTCTGCAAGCGGCACTCAGCGCATTCTCGCCGCTGCGCTTCCGGTGTCCTCTTATCGCATTAATGTCCGCACCATGCCTCAGCAGCAATCTTCCCATCTCTGGACTCTGAAGGCAGAGCATGGGTGGCTCCGGGTTCCTGTCCGTCGCCGAAGCTCCGTGACTGAACAAGAGATCTGCGAGAGGTACGTCATCGTTAGATATCGCCCAGTGCAGCGGACTGTAGGTCTTTCCATAACTGATCCATTCCGGCTTTGGATTTGGAGGCACGCCCGCCGCGAGAAGCTCATTCGCAATCTCGCTGAACTTGCCTTCCGTCGCTGCCCTCAGAAGCAAGTAAGCAATCTTCGAATTAGGGTCATAGCTGGCTCCCCGAGTTAGGAGGAGGTGAAAAATCTTCGTCCGGAGGCTGATCTGAATAGCCTCCGGAACCTCCGCTTCCCAGCGCAAACCCATGGTGTATCTGCCGTTTCCGAGCAGCGCGCACTCGAGAGCACTCTCTTTGCTCGAGTTGAGCAGGCTGAGATCAGCTCCATGGGCGCACAACTCCTTTACGATCTCCAGATTGCCTTTCATCGCGGCAAGATTGAGGAGCGGGGTGGGGTCTTCGTTGCCGACATCGGATTCAATTGTTGCGTTAACGTTTCGCGCCTTCGCCTTCAAAAGCGCGACTGCGATTTTCGTTTCGTCGGTCTGAACGGCGATACCTAGCGCGGATCGAGCCGAGGAATCGGCGTTGGAGCGGCCTTTGAACATCCGCTTCAGATGCCGCTTCACCTCCTCCAGCAGCGTGCCTCGAACGAACACGAAGTCGCGCGCATTCGGGTCAGCGCCTTCACTCAGCAGCCGAATGACACTGGCTTCCGCCTTCAGAATCTGAAGCCTCCGCCCTTCGCGAACGCGCCCGTCTCTATCGTAATCAACATCATAGTCCCTATCCTCGATCTCCTGCACTTGCTTGACTGCCGCTATGAGCTGGACGTCAAGCCTGTTCTGTCGAAGCTCACGCCACACGATCAGGCAGGGAAACCCCACGATAAGCATAAGTAATATCAGACAGCCGCGCAATTGTCGCTTCCGCTTGCTCATCCATTTAGCCTTTCAACGCGACTGAGTTCGATTCTGATAGTGCTTGGTTGATACGACAGGGGTTGCTTACTGCGACTGCTGGGCTAATAGGATCATTTGAGTGTTGATTCTGTCCGAGGGTTGGGTGGGATGGCGGCGAACGTAGGTTCCGTCGGAGTGCAGATCCCAGGCCTGTACATTGTCCGTAAGGAGGAGTTCCAGTACGTCTTTTTTGAGGGAGTTGCAGAGGGCGGGCTCACGGATTGGCACGATCACTTCGATGCGTCTGTCGAGGTTGCGGGTCATCCAGTCGGCGCTGCCGATATAGATCTCCTCGTCGTGGTCGTTGCCGTTCTGGAAGTAGAAGATGCGGCTATGCTCGAGGAAGCGGCCGACGATGCTCATGACTCGAATGTTCTCCGAGAGGCCTGGCATGCCGGGTCGCAGGCAGCACATTCCGCGTATGATGAGGTCGATCTGAACGCCTTTTTGCGAGGCCGCATAGAGGGCGCTGATCATCTCCACGTCCACCAGCGAGTTCATCTTCGCGATGATGCGGCCTGGCCTCTCCGCCGTGTGCAGGCTGGCCTCGCGCTCGATCATGGCGACCATCCGCTTGCGCATCGTCACCGGCGCGACGAGGAAATGTCGGAAGACATCCTGACGGGAATAGCCGGTAAGGAGATTGAACAGGTCGGTGGCGTCCGCGCCGAACTCCGGGTCGCAGGTCAGCAGGCCGATGTCCGTGTAGATCGTCGCGGTCTTGGGGTTGTAGTTGCCCGTGCCCACGTGCACATAGCGCCGGATGCCGTCCTCTTCACGCCTGACTACCAGGGTGACTTTGCAATGCGTCTTGAGGCCGATCAGCCCGTAGACGACGTGGACGCCTGCCCGCTCCAACTGCTTGGCCCAGGTGATGTTGTTGGCCTCGTCGAATCGCGCCTTCAGCTCTACCACGCACGCCACCTGCTTGCCGTTGTCCGCCGCATCGACGAGGGCCGCCAGGATGGGGGAGTCGCCGGAAGTCCGGTAGAGCGTGTGCTTTATGGCCAGCACATGGGGATCCTCCGCCGCCCGCCGCAGGAACTCTACGACGCTGCCGAAGGACTGGTAGGGATGGTGGAGCAGGACGTCACCGTGGCGGATTGCAGCAAAGATATCCGCATTGCCGCGCAAGGCTGGGACAATGCCGGGCGTGAAGGGGGTGAAGCGCAGCTCGGGAATGTCTATGCTCGTGATCGAGAAGAAGTCGGACATATTGAGCGGGCCGTCCACGACATAGACCTCCTCCTCCTGCGCGTCCAGCTCCTCCATGATGACCCGTCGAATCTCCTCCGGCATCGACTGCGTGATCTCCAGACGCACCAGCTCCCCGAACCTGCGCCGCGACAGCCGCTCCTCGATCATCTCCATCAGGTCGTCTGTGCCCTCCTCCTGAAGCTCCAGGTCCGCGTTGCGGGTGACGCGGAAAGGGTGACAGGCCTTCACTTCCATGCCGGAGAAGAGACGCCCGATATGCGCGGCAATGACCTCCTCGAGCAGCACGAAATTCCAGCCGCCTCCCAACGAGACGAGGCGGGGCAGGACGCTGCCGATAGGGACTTTGACGCGGGCGAATCGGTTGAGGCCGGTGACGGGATCGTGCACCTGAAGCGCGAGGCTGAGGCTCAGGTTGGAGATGTAGGGGAACGGGTGACCAGGGTCGACGGCAAGCGGTGTGAGGACAGGGAAGACGGCGCGCTCGAAATAGTCCTCCATCATCGCCTTCTGCTTGGGCGTCAGGTCGGCGTAGCGCAGAATGTGGATGCCGTGCTGGGACAACTGGGGCAGCAGATCGCGAAAGCAGCAGAAATGAGCGGCCAACATTGGGCCGACTTTCTCCTTGATGCCGTGCAGCGTTGTAGCTAGAGCGCGCTCGATGGAGTGGCCATCCGACTGCTCCCGCACCCGCTGATGCATCCCGGGGACATGCACCATGAAGAACTCGTCCAGGTTATTGCTGAAGATCGCGAGAAACTTGAGGCGCTCGAGCAGGGGATGCTCCGGGTTCTGCGCCTCCTCCAACACGCGGGCGTTGAAATCCAGCCAGCTAAGTTCCCGATTGAAAAACTGTTCGTGGGGCGGGCGCACCGTGCGCAACCTGCCGTTGGGGGAACTGCGTCGGGGGGTGGTTGCGTCCGACGACTTCGATGAGGTGACCATTTAAGGTGTAGGCTCCTGCTTTCGCGTGGATTTTAGCCGACGACGCTCTCCTCCATTTTCCAGCCGGAGGAAGAGGCGCGGGCAGGGGCGGCGCGGATCAGGCCGAGGGCCTCCGCAAGGTCGCGAGGGGAGTTGCCCGTCACCCGCAGATCGAGCCCCGATTGGAGGCGAGCCTCCTCGAGAGTGACGTCATCCAGAAAAAGCGTCCCGTCGCGCAGGCATATCGCAGGCAGATAGATCGTAGAGTGACGGTCGGGGAAAGCCGTAAGCTGCGCCAGAATGTCCTGCGCGGTGAGCAGGCCGGCGATGTGGATGTCGCCGCCGAAAAAGTCGTTCTTCACGACGCAGACATTGATGTTGACGCCCTCGATCCGGTTCAGGCGAGCGGCGAACTCCAGCACGATGGCGGCAGGCATCTCCGCCGTAACAAGAGTCGCTTTGACGGGGAGAAGCACGCTCGCGGGGAGGCGCTTATCAAGCTGCTTCGCGTTCTCCAGGAAGAGGCGAATCGTGCCGATGCCATCCTCAAGCTGTGGAAAATCTTCGTAGTGGCTCTTGGCGGGAATCGGGAGCTCCGCGATGACGTACCACTCGTCGGCAAGCCAGACGAACCGCGTGCCCAGTGTCGCCATGAACTCCTTTTCGCGAGCCGTCACCTGCGTTATCACCTGCCGGGCGTAGTCGCGCTCGACGTGAAGAAGACTGGGCAGCCGCTCCCGGAAGCGAGTCATGCCGACCGGCACGACGGCAACGGAGGGCACGCCGGCCCGCTTCTCCGTGACTGACCTGTGCTCTTTCGCAAGCTCCGTAAGCGTCCTGTCCAGGTTTTCGCCGTCGTTCAGGCCGGGGCAGAGAACGATCTGCGCATGGATGTCGATGCGGTTATCCGCGAGAACGCGAATTTGCGGCAGCACGGGGGTCGGCTCTTTGCGCCCCAGAAGGACAGCGCGCAACTCGGGGTCGGTGGCGTGGACGGAGACATAGAGTGGAGAGAGCCGCTGCTCCAGTATGCGATCCCACTCTTCCTGTGACAGATTCGTCAGGGTGACGTAGTTGCCGTGCATGAAGGAGAGCCGGAAATCGTCGTCCATCAGGTAGAGCGACTTCCGCATCTTTTTGGGCTGCTGGTGGATGAAGCAGAAGACGCATTTGTTCTTGCAGGTATGGACTTTGTCCCCGAGGTCGAACTCGAAGCCCAGTCCGGCGTCCTCGTCCAGGCCCTTGCGTAGCGAGAGTGTAAGGCTCTCACCTGCGCGCACAAGGCCAAGCTTGAGCCGTGTCGCGCCTGAATGGAAGCGATAGTCCAGGATGTCGATCACTCGCCTGGC
>JANXLO010000498.1 GCA_025355115.1 Chthonomonadaceae bacterium | reverse complement strand
CACATCGTCTCCACCTTCAACTGCGTCTCGGGATTCAGCTTGTGGTCGTAGACGTATTTCGCGAAGCAGCGAATGCCGTTGCCGCACATCTCCGCTTCGCTGCCGTCGGGATTGAACATCCGCATTTTGTAGTCGGCTTGTTTGGAGGGGAGGACGATGACGAGACCGTCGCCGCCAATTCCGAACTTGCGATCGTTGAATCTGCGGCTAAGCGCTGGAAGCGTCTCCTCCTCCACCGATTCGATGAGTGCGTTTATAACGACGAAATCGTTGCCGATGCCTTGCATTTTGGTGAATCTCACCGTGTTAACTCCTCAAATGACAGCTCGTAGATCCTGCGGACTATTCCTGGCTGCTTTGCGGGGCGGGAGGACGAGGCTGGGCCTCGCGGCTTTCACGCTCTGCTCTGTCTGCTCCCGCCTCACGGCTTGGCTCCTGATAGAAACTGGAGACTGGCCTTGACGGCACGATGGACGTGACGGCGTGCTTGTAGACCAGTTGCGTAGGTTTGCCGACAGAGTCGAGGAGGATCGTAAATGCGTCGAAGCCGCGGACGAGACCGCGCAACTGAACGCCACCGATCAGGTAGATTGTCACGCCGATGTTCTCTTTACGCACTTGATTCAGAAAGATGTCCTGGAGATTCAGCTGAGGTTTGTTCATGTCGTTGCTCCGCCCTGATTAAAAAATTACAGGGCAACCGAATAAATGGCTATTGGACGCAAATTTTTGCGCAGAGTTGAGCGAGCATGTTTTGGCTGAAAGGTCTGACCTTACACCCAACAGTAGAAGGCAAGAGCCTTTTTCTATGCTCTATCCTGCGCCTCTATCTCCTTGCGGAGACTGTTTGCGACCACCGCCGAACTAAGTTCAGACACGTCAAGCCAATTGAGAAGGGGATCAGCTCTGAACCATGTCTGCTGCCGTTTTGCGAACCGGCGCGTATTGCTCTTCATCTCCTCCACTGCGTCATCGCATGTGGATTTGCCGACGAGCACCTCGACCATCTCCCTATATCCCAGGCTTTTCATCGGGCCAAGCTCACCGGAATAGCCTTGGTCCAGCAGACCCTTTACCTCTTCGAGCAGTCCGTCCGTAATCATCTTATCGACGCGAGCCTCTATACGAAGGTTAAGGAGCGGGCGAGGCATCGTGAGGGCGAAGTGCAGCGAAGGCCGCGCTGGTCGGCCGGCTCGATCTTCCGCCTGAATTTCGCTGATTGGGCGTCCTGTCGTCAAGCAGACTTCCAAAGCTCGAACTACCCGGAAGGTGTCGTTCTGATGCAGACGAACTGCAGTTGCCGGATCCGCGCTTCTGAGCCTCTCATGGAGGGCTTCCGGGCCCTGGTCGGCTAGCTCTTGCATAAGCTTTTCTCGAGCGCTCGGGTCAGGCGCCGTCTCCGCCATTTTCCAGTCGTCTAGCAAAGCGCGAAAGTAGAGTCCCGTGCCGCCGCATATTATCGAGCGCCTACCTCTCGCTTCAATCTCCTTTAGGCTCGCTTCCGCCTTGTGCTTCCAGTCGGAAACCGTGATTTGATCGTCGGGAGAAGCGATGTCTAGCAAGTGAAAGGGCACTTGCGCCCGTTCTTGGACGCTTGGTTTGGCAGTTCCGATATCCATTCCGGTGTAAACCTGCATGGAATCGGCGCTGATGATCTCTGCGTCGATCTCCTTCGCGAGGAGGCAGGCTACCGCTGTTTTGCCGGTCGCAGTTGGGCCGCATAAGAGGATAGGGGGCCGCGTAGGCCAGTACGATTGCCGTTCCAATTGGTCACTTTCGGAGGCAGTTTTGCCGGGTCACACTTACTTATTGCGCCGAAACAAGTATAGCATACCCCCTTCCTTTACGCAAGAATTACCTCAGAGTTTGGCCCGGTTCAAGCGCATGAACTGAAACGGCAACCAGT
This sequence comes from Chthonomonadaceae bacterium, assembly GCA_025355115.1. Taxonomy (GTDB): domain Bacteria; phylum Armatimonadota; class Chthonomonadetes; order Chthonomonadales; family Chthonomonadaceae; genus JANXLO01. The sequence goes on along the minus strand of JANXLO010000498.1, from coordinate 924 downwards.
GTAGGATCTGAGCTCTGCAACTCATGCAGGCATGTTTCGAACGCCTCCGATGTACCCGTGAGGAGTGGGAATGTTCGGTAATGTATGGGAATGACGTGACGTACTCCGAGCAGACGGACAGCGTAAGCCGCTTCCCGTGGCCCCATGGTAAAGTTATCGCCAATAGGGAGTAGAGCGAGATCAGGATGATAGAGCTCCTTGATGAGGGACATGTCACCAAAGAGCGCCGTGTCGCCAGCCACATAGACTGTAAACCCATTCGCAAAGTCGAGAATGTACCCGGCAGCTTCGCCCCCATAGATCACTCTTCCATCGGCTTCCTGGAAGCTCGAGGAGTGGATAGCTTGCGTCATCGTTATTCTGACGCCGACCACGCTCTGACTGCCCCCTTTGTTCATCGGAAGAGTGTGGGTGATGCCCTTCGTCCCCATCCAAGTGCAGGCCTCATAGATTCCGATTACAGGAGTTTCACGGTTCGCTGCTGCTATGACCTCGAGGTCGCCCACATGATCGTTGTGAATATGCGTCACCAGGATGAGATCGAGGTGACCAATTGCCGAAGATGATTTCCAGATCTCCGGGCAGGCGGGATTGCCTGTCGTCCATGGATCTATGAGTATCCGCTTGCCATCTGTAGATTCAATCAGAACAGTCGAATGGCCAAGATAAGTGAATGTGATGTCACGATTGAGTAACATGTTTCCGCGTTCCTTTCATCTCATTTTTGAGAAGGTTGAGAAGGTAGAGTCGTTTGCAGAGGCATCATCGATACGGCCATCAGGACGTCGTCCCACTGAAAATCGGCACTGGACCGGACTAGCGATTCATAGTCTGCATGGAGATCAGCCTGCGCAATGTTCTCCATCATTTTGAGGAGAGCCTCCTCAGGATAGGCTTTGTCTGCGGCTCCGTACTCTCTGTCCA
>JANXLO010000455.1 GCA_025355115.1 Chthonomonadaceae bacterium | reverse complement strand
ATTGAGGTAAGACTGTGAAGCTGCCTTACGCATTAAAGCGAGCCGCTCGTCGGTGTGATCGTCCTTCTTGATGCGGCGACGCAGATGACGAACGATATGCAGACTGCCATCTGGCATCGTCTCGACCTGATCTACCGGTACGTCCACTGCACCATGCTCCAGTGAAGCAGTGAACCCAAGCGTGGATTCGGCGGCCGACTGGTTTGTGTGCTGACTGAAGGCGGTCGCCAGCATCGCCTCCGCATGACGGTGCAGGAGGCGACTGTGGGCCGTCTCCTCTCCTTCGAACTCTCGGTCCCATACTTTGCGAAGCTTCAGCCTGGTCTGCGTCTCGGCAGGCTCATTCCCGTTGGCTCGCTCCTCAGCCATCCACTGCATCGTCTCTTTGAGGCTGCTGTGGAACAGCATATACGCCGAACGCTGGCTGACGCGCGGAAGATTCGCGACATGTCTATAGTAGTATCTGCGCGGGCATTCCCGGTAGTCCTCCACCTCCCGCAAGGTGAGATGAGGAGCCTCTGCAAGCTCCGGCGCAGGGGTTGCGACGGACAGGTCGGGGTGAACTCGATGCCAATGAATTCTTCTCGCCCCGCAAGCGGTCAGTGCAGGATACAGCCGCTCCAGCAGGCTCGAGGGAGTTGTCTGGCTGCTGTTTCGAAGCACCGGTCGCGACAGCACCAGCTGATCCCGCGCCCGCGAGAGAGCGACGAAGAACAGGCAGTCTGCTGCATCCGAGGACGCTTCGTCGGCGTCCTCACCGAGCAGTTCAGGCGGAGGAGAGACCATTCCGCCTGACCCCCGTCCAGGAAACTGACCCTTATTGAGATTCGGCAGGAAGACGACAGGAAACTCCAGACCTTTCGACTGATGTACTGTCATCAGCTTCACCGCCTCAAGCTCCCCCACACCGCCCGGCGTCCGTGCGCCCCTCTCCTCACCGCATAGAATCAACTGGCGCAGATGCCTCAGGAACATCTCGATCTTCGTCTCGCCCTCCAGCAGTTGAAGCCGCAGAGTCAGGCCCTGCGCGAACGTAAGGAGCTGTGACAGTGCCAGCAGCTTTTGCCGCGAAGAGATCGAATCCTGCTCCAGCAACGGGCGAAGATAGCCGCTTGTTTCAAATAGATATCTGGCGACGAGAGTCCAGGCATCTCCTCTCCTTGCGATTGGGATGAGATGCCGCCCCAGCAGAAGAAGCCCTCGTCGGCCCGGCTCCGACAGTCCCGGCAGATCGCGTGCAAGCTCCAGCGCTTCCGGAAAGGGCAGAAGCCTCTCCTTCGCCTCCGCAAGCAGCAGGGCCGTATCCTGGGTAGGGATAGCGTACTCAGCGAATTGCGCCACTCGGGGGAGAGCCGTGCCCTGCGGCGCGCAGGCCAGCGAGAGCAGAGCCAG
>JANXLO010000410.1 GCA_025355115.1 Chthonomonadaceae bacterium | reverse complement strand
TGGGGGAGATCACTATTCCTGTCTCCGGAGCTTTGCCGACCGTTATGGTGACCAGGGTTCCAGGATCGCCGCAGACCACGATAAGATCTCTCTGACCCACCTTGTACGCCCCTGCGATCTCGCCCGACGTCTTCACGATGGTCGTGTTGCCCAGGACGGCGTTGAGGGGCAGCACCTTCGCGCCATGCGGGTTCAAGTGAACCTCAAAGCTGGCTGAAATCCCCGACGCAGGATCGGAGACGGTCACCAATCCATTATGTACGGTATCCCTGTCGTTCCTCAGAAATACGAAACCCGTTTTGCCGTTTGTGCGAAGAATGGCGTTGACGCCGGGCATATCGGTTTTCACGCCGCCAGGAACGCCCTCGGCACGGGCCAGCGTCGACCCGAACAGCTCGGCGAATTTGCCTGCGGCGCGCACCACATAGTACTTATCCCACAGCCCGCCCGGCTCGCTGATCGGCGCGGCGTAGTCGTAGGTCGTCGTGATGCTCTTCGCGGGCCAGTACCCGAAGTTCGTGCCGCCAAATACCATGTAGTAGTTCGTTGAGGTGGCTCCTCCCGACCAGACGGTCTTGATGAGAGCATTCTGCTGCGAGGCAGTCACGTCCTTGCGGTCACGCGACAGCCCGCCCCCGAAATCCGAGAACCAGCCGCCCTGGAGTTCCGTCACCATAATCGGCGCATCGGGCTGCTCGCGACGGAGCTTCGCCAGTTCGTTGACCGTATAGCCGACGTTTAGGCCGGGATAGAAGTTGCAGGTGTCCATAATCTGCTTCATGTCCGGATCGGTCCTGTCGCGAACTACCCGAGTCCAGCAGGTGATGAGCGGAACCGTGATGCCCTGCGCCTTCGCCATTTTGAACAGATTGCGAACATACTCTTTCTTGACCGGGTCGGTCGTGCCGGGATAAAAATCGTACTCGTTTTCGAGTTGGCACATAATGATTGTGCCGCCGTCCTGAATCTGGTGTTTCCGTATGACCGGCAGCACGGCGTCGTACCAGTATTTTGACCATTTCAGGCTATCCGGGCCGTTGTCGCGAAGGGTCGTGATCTTGGCGGGCAGCCAGGTGGGGAAGCCGCCCTCGTCCCACTCTGCGCAGATGTAGGGGCCGGGCCGCGCGATGACGTAGAGCCCCATCTTCTCGCACAGCTTCAGGAAGTCCTCGAACTCTTTGAGGTCGACTTTGCCTTCCTTTTGCTCGTGCCAATTCCAGGCGATGTATGTCTCGACGCAGTTGAAATGAGCATCCTTGATCTTCTGAAGACGATCCTGCCACAGCGGCTGCGGGCAGCGGAAATAGTGGAATGCTCCGCTATAGATCATCATATCCTTCCCGTTCACCGTGAAGCACTGACGGTCGTAGCTGACGGTACCCTTGACAGGAACCTGCGGGAAGGCGGGAAGCGCGGGCGTCAGAAGCTGCAGCCAAAGAGCCAATAGAGCAGGAAACATACGACGATTCTCCTAAATGGGATATGATGTAGTGATCTACTGCATTCACTGCGCAACAGGACATTTCCTGCTAAGATCCATCCTGATGATCGGGTCAGCTTGGAAGGACTCCCAGGAGCATGGCAGGCGTTGACAAGGGAGGAAATGTGTCCGCTGAGAATTTGAATGCTTTATTGGAAAGACGGTATGGGGCGGATGCGCCGTCGTTAGGCGACGATGTCAACCCTGTCTTGCAGGCCCTGCTGAGCCACAAATCCGTTCGGCATTTCAGCGCAGATTCTTTGCCAGATGGCTCACTCGAATGGATTGTCGCAGCCGCTCAAAGCGCGGCGAGCTCCTCAAATTTACAGACCTGGAGCGTGATAGCCATACAGGATCCAGAGCAGAAGGCGAAGGCCGCTACGCTGTGCGGAGACCAGGAGTTCATACGTCAGGCGCCGCTCTTTCTGCTCTTATGCGCCGATCTGAATCGGCTTACGACGGTCTCCGAGCTGAACGAACTGCCCGGCGAGGCACTGGACTACTTCGAGATGTTCCTCATGGCAACTATCGACGCCTCCCTCGCGGCTCAAAACGCCGCCATCGCAGCCGAGTCGCTTGGCCTTGGAATATGCTACGTCGGAGCTGCCCGCAATAAACCGCGTGAACTCTCAGAGTTGCTCCAATTGCCGCCCCGCGTTTTCGCTCTCTTCGGTATGGCGATTGGAAAGCCGTCCGAGACCGATGTCTCCGCCATCAAGCCCCGACTACCCCAGGCAGAAATGCTGCACCACGAAGTCTATGGCTGGACAGATCGCAAGCAGTGGATAGACCGCTATAGCGCGACAATGTCCGACTTTTATCTGTCTCAGCACATGAACGTTCAGGGTGACTGGGCGAAACATTCTGCCAAACGCGTAGCCACCGCCGAGGCGTTGTCCGGCAGGCATATCCTCCTCGATTTTCTGCATGAACGCGGGTTCGGCTTGAAGTAGAGTGTCAAGAAAATGGCGTCCCGCCTAAGAGTAGGGCGGGACACCATGAGCTTGTGGCATAGCCTACGAAGAGGCATTGCTGCTGTCAGTCGCTGGGGCGGTTCGATCCCGGAATTACCTGGGCGGTGGCGAAGGATCGGCGGACATCGGTGAGGCGAACTTTCGCCTTCTGACCGACCATCTTGTAGCCGTCGTCGAGATCGACGAGATAGCCGTCCGCCCAGCCGATGCACTTGTTCGGCTCTTTGAGCAGGGATCGAACCACTCGGCACTCGACGATCTGCGCTCGTCGGTAGCTCAGTCGCGTTCTGTCCAGCTCCGTTATGTCCCCGCCCTCGATGCTGTACTTCTCGATATGGGCATTCATGTCGCAGCGTATGTAGACCGCCCGCTGAACCTGCTGCTCAAGCCAGGCGATGTTCACGCCCTCCAGCCCAATTAGCAGTTCGGCGACCTCCGGATGGCAGTTGATCAGGAAAGCCTCTCTGCGCGCGTTCTTGACATCTCCGGCTTGCCGCCGCAAGTCCCTCTCGATTACCAGACTCACACTCTCCGCAGACGGCAGATGTCCCCGTCCTTTGCAGTAGGGGCACTCGTCCGTCATGAAGCCGGATAAGGTTTCGCCGGTGCGCTTGCGGGTCATCTCCACCAGTCCTAGAGGGCTGATGTTGGAGATTTTGGTGCGGGATCGATCCTTCTTCAGCACCAGCTCGAGGGTCTTCAGAACCGCCTGCTTGTCGCGGGCGTTGTTCATGTCGATGAAGTCGATGACGATGATGCCGCCAATGTCGCGCAGTCGCAGCTGGCGCGCGATCTCTCCTGCGGCGTCAAGGTTTGTCTTGACGATGGTCTCCTGAAGGCTGCCGCCGCCGGTGAATTTGCTTGTGTTGACGTCGATGACCGTCAGCGCTTCCGTCTCATCGATGACGAGCGAGCCGCCCGTCTTCAGGAACACCTTGCGGCGCAGGAGTCGATCCATCTCCTGCTCGATTTTGAAGTGGTCGAAGATGGGAACCGGGCCGTCGTACAGATGAATGCGCCCGCGCAGGTTGGGCGAGATGCGCTCCAGCAGCTCATTGGCTTTCTCGTACTCAGCGGGATCGTCGATCACCAGTTTGCTGACGTCTGAGCCGAATACGTCGCGAATCGTCTTGTAGAGAAGCGTGAGATCCTGCTGTATCAACGCGGGCGCAGAGACCCTTTTGGTCTTCTCCACGATTGCCCGCCAGTTCTGCATCAGATAGTCCCAGTCGGAGCGCAGCTCCTCCTCGGTCTTCTCCTCGGATTCCGTGCGGATGATGAGTCCAAAGCCAGGATCACGCAGGCGGTCGCCAATTTTCTTCAGACGGTCACGCTCTTTAGGATCCTCGATCTTGCGCGAAACCCCGAGATTGTCGCCCTCTGGCATCAGCACCAGATAGCGGCCCGGCAGAGAAATGCGTGTCGAGACTCTCGCTCCCTTGGTGCTGCGCGGGCCTTTGATGACCTGCACCAGCAGCTCTTGCCCCACCTTCAAAACGTCCTTGATCCGCTGCTGACGCAGATCGGAGCGTCGGAAATTCCGGCGAGGCGCAGCTGGCTTGCCGGGCTCCGGTTCGCCCGCGGGCTCCTCGAAGTCTTCGTCCTCGTCGTCTAGCAGTCGCAGCTCCGCCTCTGCCGCCGCCTGAAGCGCGTCGGCCTCGTCCATAGAATTATCCTCGACGCTGTCGGCATCCTTGTGCTCTGCGAACTGCTCCTCCTGTGCGATGGGAGCGGCTGCGATGGGGGCTTCAACTGCGCTAGGGCGGCGCTCACGTGCGAAACGCGGCGGGCGGTCACTGGCTTTTCGGCTATTGTCCGAGTCGCCGGAGGACGAGGCGTCGTCGCCTGTCGGCAGGACATCCCCGACATAGAGGAAAGCGTTGCGCTCAAGGCCGACATCCACGAACGAGGCGTCCATTCCCGGCAAAACATTGGCAACGCGGCATTTGTAGAGGCTGCCCACTACGCGCTCGGCGCGCTCCACATGCATCTCAACTAGCTTGCCGTCTTCCGTCACGGCGATGCGCGTTTCGCGCTCGCCCACGTTGACGATGATCTCTTTCGACATGGAGGAGACCTCCCTTCTGATGAAGATTTGGTTCCGAAGCATCTGCTCCGGTAAAAATAGAGTGATCTGCGTTCACGGCGCGGGCTTCAGGGAGCGGCGGTGGCCGAGCTGAGCAAGCGGGCGCGGTGTGAACGACGCAAAGTGAGACCGGAGATCCTCTCGGCGAGAAGCGAGATGACCTCCGGGGGCTTGGCGTTCCCGGTTTCGCCAATCGCGACCGTCATTGTGAGCGTCAGGCGATTTGCGGTGATGCTGCCGGAAACCAGTGCAAGTGAGAACAGGTAGGGACGGATGTCCAGATTACGTGATCGGCCTTCGCGCGCCCTCACGACGTCGAGTTCGGTCCGCGCCATAAGAGCAAGCAGCGCAGCCTCCACTTCGGCAGGATCTGTCTCGGGCGGGCAGGCGCAGACGACTTCGTACTCGGCGCGGTCAAAGCTGTTCAGGAGGTCGCGCGAACCGGCCTCCGGAATCTCTTTGCACTCTCCCACCCTGATTCCGGGCGGCAAAGCTGCGTTCAAATCGGTCAGAAGCAGGTCGATATCGATGGTGTCGGTAAGCTCAACCACTGCGGGCTCAGCTCCAGCGGTCACGCCGGTGCTGAGGGCGGAGGCGAATGCGATGCGCTCTCGAGGATTGAAACCGGTGGAAAAGGCGACGGGAAGCCCTGCGCGCCGAATAGCGCGTTCAAAAGTGCGGAGTATGTCGAGGTGTCCGAGCCAGCGAACGGACTCGCTCTTCTCAAAGATGAGGAGGTATTTCGGCATCGAGCGGTGAGCAGGTTTCCAGAAAAAGTTATGCCAAAACGCGCCTTCAACAGTCAGCGCCATGAGAGCGCGACAGATAGAGGCGGCATGAATGGTACGAACGGAGTGTTAGAATCATTGTTGGCATGAGGGCCAGGCGGACCTCATGCCTCGCACTGCGAATCAGCGAATGAGAGACTAGCTTTTTTTCGCTTTTGCAGGAGCATCCTTCTTGACAGCCGCAGCGACTTTGGCTTTCTTCTCTTTGTCGGTCAGCTTGGCGAATTTCTCCGGGCAGCCAGCGCAGCAGAAGTGAACCGTGTACTTGTCCATGACGACGGGAGCGCCGGTGCCTTTGTGGTCAGTGATGGCTTCGCCCGTCACAGGACAGGTCCAAACGTCGGTGGTCTTAGCCATTTTCTTGGCGCCCTTTGCGGGCGGGCCGGCGAGGGCAGCGATGCTCGTAAGCGTGGCGGCGATGGTGAAGAGGGCGATAAGTTTCTTCATGCGATGATCTCCTGGCCTTCGTTAAGGCAAATTATGATGCGCGTCTGGGATAGATAGTGCTGGACTGGAAGACGACGCCGTGGGCGGTACTTGCGGGATGCGAACCACAGTAGGTCAGCTGCGTTGAAAAGCGGCAGTTTGCACTTTGGGCGGCCCGAAATAGTACGCTTCGTCTATTGTACCGTACATACTTGTCTGTGTGTCAAGTTCCCGATTTCATTTGTCAGGTAAATTCGGCTATGGAGGCGCGTTGGGAACACCTGGAGCAAGCGTGTCCGTAGGGATTGTCGTCGGAACAGTGCTGTCGATGGTGTGCTTCTTGCGCCGTTTGCGGCGTCGATGCGTAGATTTGATGGCTGGCCCCGTCTCGGAGCCTGGAGCGCCGGGCGGAATGAGCATCGTGTCCGCCTGGTTGAACGCTTCGAGGGTCTGAGGATCCGTCGGCGGCTCCAGCGTGCCCGTCAGAACTATCGCATGAGGCACAGCGCGAGAGACTAGGCCTGAGGAAGTGTGCCCTGACACCATTACTTTTCCATCGAAACAGAGCGATGTCGAGAAGCCAGAGTCGAGCAGAACGGCCTCCTTGGCTCCAGCAGCCGCGGCGGCCTCCGCTAGCATCGCGGTGTCCACGACATCGAGAGAAGCCCCAAGAATTATCTCCCCGCTCTCCGAAATGCCGAAGAAAGCACGCCTCCGCGGGTCTGCAAAATCACCCGCGGAGTAAGGCTTCATCTCTTCGGTGGTGCGCGGCACACCTGCATGGACTATCCATGCCCCTGCCAGGAACAGCTCCGTATAGTCTGGCATGAATGCGCGGAACGAGTCGCCGGAGTTCATAATTCCTGGCTGGAAAGGCACGATGGCGAGATTCTTCGGACCCCAGAGGACGATTGGCCGATTGATGAGTCGCGGCAGCCTGTCCTCGGCGAGGTCGGGGACAAGAGCGGTGTCCAGCGGATTCTGGCTCGGGCCAATGAGGGTCGTGTCGCTGCCTGCAAGACGGGCATCTGCAAAAAAAGTGCCGTTGATTCCTGCGACACCGCCCGGCACATCCGTGATGAATTGGCCTACGCTTTGACGAACAGGCGAATGGTGCGTCGTGGGAGCTCCGCCCCGCACGATCCCCAGCTTCACGCCTCCAAAATCTGCGATCTCTATTCTGACAGGCGTCGGGTTGAGATCGAACTCAGCCACCGCCGAGGGCGCGAACCGCTTGGCGTCCTGACACTCCTTCCAGACTTTTTCGAGCCGGGTCTGAATGGTTCGATTGACGAGGAGGATGTCTGGAGAGGCCTCCGCAGCGCCGTTGTCTATCGTGAACGCCATGGTGTAGCCCACTTTGCGGGCAAGCTCCTTCGTCACTTTGTCCGCCTTCCCGTTGGGGTAGGCGAGATACGGGACAGGGTGACCAAGCTGCTTCTCTAGAATCTCTTTGGCCCCGGATAGCTCTTTTTCCTGTTCGTCAGGCGAGAGCTTCGTGATGTCGTCTGGATGCGACTGCGTGTGCGATCCGATCGTGAAAAGCTTCTCGCTTTCCAGCTGTTTGAGCGTCGCCCAGTCCATTTTGGGGTGATCGCTCTTTTTGTCGCCGACATAGTTGGTATGCACGAACATCGTTGAGGGATAGTTGAGTTTCTTGAGGATCGGATAGGCGTAGTCGTAAAAACCCTGGTAGTTGTCATCGAAAGTAAGAACTATGGCGTTCGTCGGGAGCGTCTCACCGGTTGTCAGGTGACGGTAGAGTTCGTCGATCGTGATGACATGTGCAGCTTGAGTGGTCAGCCAG
>JANXLO010000382.1 GCA_025355115.1 Chthonomonadaceae bacterium | reverse complement strand
CCGCCTGCGCCAGAGCGGGGGCGTCGTTGGTGCCGTCGCCCGTCATGGCGACGAGCTTGCCGCCAGTCTGCTCCGCTTTGATGAGCGCCATTTTGGCTTCAGGGGTCGCCTCCGCCAGAAAGTCGTCGACTCCCGCCTCCTCGGCTATCGACTTTGCGGTGAGCGGGTTGTCGCCGGTGATCATAATGGTCTTGATGCCCATCGCCCTAAGCTGGTCGAACCTCTCGCGCATCCCGCCCTTGACGACGTCCTTGAGGTAGATGACGCCCAGCGGCTTGTCGTTCTGCGCGACCGCCAGGGGCGTTCCGCCGAGCGAGGCGATGCGGGAGACAATCTCGTCGAGCTCGGCGGGCACGCGCCCGCCCTGCTCCATGACCCAGCTCTTGACCGAAGCCGCCGCGCCCTTGCGCACCTGTTGTCCGGTCATATTTACGCCGCTCATGCGGGTCTGCGCCGTGAAGGGAATGAATTCCACCTCCCTGTCGCTCAGCTCCCGCCCCCGCAGGCCATACTTGTCCTTCGCGAGGACGACGATGCTGCGGCCCTCCGGCGTCTCGTCCGCGAGGGAGGAGAGTTGCGCCGCGCTCGCCAGCTCCTCGATCTCCACGCCTTCGAGGGGAAGGAACTCGACCGCTTGCCGGTTGCCGAGCGTGATGGTGCCGGTCTTGTCCAGAAGCAGCGTGTTCACGTCGCCCGCCGCCTCGACCGCTTTCCCGGACATCGCCAGCACGTTGTGCTGCATGACGCGATCCATTCCGGCGATGCCGATGGCGGAGAGCAGCCCCCCGATGGTGGTAGGGATCAGGCAGACCAGGAGCGATATCAGAACGGTGATCGTCGGCGGCGTTCCGGAGCCAGCCGAGCGGACGCTGTAGATCGCGTAGGGCTGAAGCGTCACCGTCGCCAGCAGGAAGACGATGGTCAGGCCCGCCAGCAGGATCGAGAGCGCGATCTCGTTGGGAGTCTTCTGCCTCTGAGCACCCTCGACGAGTGCGATCATCCTGTCGAGGAACGTCTCGCCGGGATTGGAGGTGATGCGTATCACGATCCGGTCCGACAGCACTTTCGTGCCGCCGGTGACCGCGCTTCTGTCCCCTCCGCTCTCCCTTATGACGGGCGCGGACTCTCCAGTGATCGCCGATTCGTCCACGCTCGCGATCCCCTCCACCACCTCGCCGTCGCCGGGGATGACCTCGCCCGCCTCACAGACGACCAGATCGCCCTTGCGAAGCTGCGCGCCTGGCACCAGCTCCTCCCGCTTGCCGTCGATCAGCTTGCGGGCCATGCTCTCGGACCGCGCCTTGCGGAGCGTGTCGGCCTGCGCTTTGCCGCGCCCCTCCGCCATCGCCTCAGCGAAGTTGGCGAAGAGGACGGTGAACCAGAGCCAGAGAGAGACCTGCCCGACGAACCAGGTGTCCGCCGCATGATGGATCATGTTCGAGAAGAAGTAGTAGGTCGTGATCACGCTGCCGACTTCGACGACGAACATGACCGGATTCTTCGCGACGAGGCGCGGATCGAGTTTCCGGAAGGCCTCCAGGCTCGCGCGTCGTATGATCAGCGGGTCCAGCAGCGATCTCGGCGCATTCTTCGGTTTGAGGCTTCCCCCAGGCGCGCTCATCGGAGCGGGGGAGGGAGCCTTCTGCAGTTGCGTTGCCATGGCATTCTCCGATCCCGGACGGGATCAAAACAGACTTTTATGCATCATTTGCAGATGCTCGACGATGGGCCCGAGGGCCAGCGCCGGGAAGAAGGTGAGCGCGCCGACGATCAGAATGACCCCAACGAGAAGGAGCGCGAATGTCGGAGAGTCGGTGGGGAACGTTCCGGCCGAGGCGGGCACGAACTTCTTTTTCGCCAGGCTGCCCGCTATCGCCATTAGCGGGATGATCATTAGGAACCGGCCGATCAGCATCGCGAGGCCGAGCGTGACGTTGTAGTACGGCGTGTTCGCGGTGATTCCGGCGAAGGCCGAGCCGTTGTTACCGGTCGCGGAGGTGTATGCGTAGAGGATCTCGGTGAAGCCGTGGGCGCCGCTGTTGTTCACGTTGTTGTAGGTCGCGCCGTAGTAGTTGCTCGGGCTGCTGTTGTTGACGTGGTTCCACTGCGCGGAGGCAGTCATCGCCGACTCCTCCTTCGCCTGCTTGTCGGTGAAGGTCTGCGAATCCTTGCCGGGCGCTATCGACAGATTGGCCGAGAGGGCGGTGAAGCAGAGAATGCTAGCCGCCAGCACGAGGACGGCCAGCATCGCCATCTTGACCTCGTACTGCTCTATCTTCTTGCCCAGGTACTCCGGCGTGCGGCCGACCATCAGGCCCGCGATGAAGACGGCCAGAACCGCATACATGAGCATTCCGTAGAGGCCCGCGCCGACGCCGCCGAAGATCACTTCACCGGTCATGATGTTGAAGAGGGTGACGAGGCCGCCGAGCGGCGTGAAGCTGTCGTGCATCGCATTGACGGCTCCGCAGGAGGCGTCGGTCGTCACTGTGGCGAAGAGCGCGGAGTTGACGATGCCGAAGCGCGTCTCCTTGCCCTCCATATTTCCGCCGGGCTGCGCATCGGTGGCGGCGATCTCGATGTTTATGTCGGACTGCGCGGCGCGAGGCACGCCTTTCAGCTCCGAGGTGTAGCAGACTGTCACGCCGACGACGAACAGGGCGCTCATCGCGGCGAACAGCGCCCAGCCCTGTCGGGTGTTGCCGACCATCTTGCCGAACGTGTAGGTCAGTCCGGCGGGAATCAGGAAGATCGAGAGCATCTGAATGAAGTTGCTGAGCGGAGTAGGGTTCTCGAAGGGATGCGCGGAGTTGGCGTTGAAGAAGCCTCCGCCGTTCGTGCCGAGCATCTTTATCGCTTCCTGCGAGGCGACCGGCCCCTGCGCGATGCTCTGCGTCGCGCCCTCCAGCGTCTTCGCGGCGGTGTAGGGCGCGAAGTTCTGCGGGACTCCCTGCTGCACCAGGAACAGCGCGTAGACGAAGCAGATCGGGAGCAGGATGTAGAGGGTGGCGCGCGTCATGTCCGCCCAGAAGTTGCCTATCCCCGCGCTGCTGCGCCGAGCGAAGCCCCGGATCATAGCGACCGCCAGCGCCATCCCTGTCGCGGCGGACATCCAGTTGTGGACGGCCAGCGAGACCATATTGGAGAAGTAACTCATGGTCGCTTCGGGCACATAGCTCTGCCAGTTGGTGTTGGTTGCGAAGGAGGCCGCCGAGTTGAAGGTCAGGT
>JANXLO010000481.1 GCA_025355115.1 Chthonomonadaceae bacterium | reverse complement strand
ATTTTGCTCGGATTCTTGGGAGCTCTGTTCCCCGCCCACGTCGTCGAAGGCATCGTAGCGGATGATTTTGGCGTGGCTCAGACACAAGGGCACCTGCTGCTGAAGTACTGTAACGGCCTGCTGAAGCGTCTCGGTGCTTCGAGATGTGGCCTGCACGGTGTCGAGATGCGCTCGAAGCACCTCCTCCATGCTGCCCTCCACCCCCAGAGTCATCCCGTGCATGCGTTGCGATAGCCGTCGGATGCGCAGAAACAGGACGAGCCATCCGACCGTCAGGAGCAGCACCAGCGCCATCAGCACGAACACCAGAGCCACCAGAGGATCGCCTGCGCGCAGGCTGTGCAGTACATTGTCGAACAAAAGCTACCTCTTCTTCCGAGATCGTGGGTTCGGGTATACTCAAGTCTTCAAAGACTTGAAGATACGGGAGTAACGCGCCATGCTTCGTCGCGCTCCGCGCCGTCAGACGGTGCTGATCGGGATTTTTCTGCTGATGGTATTGGCATTCCTCGTGCTGTTCCGCATGGGGGTCGTGCGCGGGGAATCAATGACGCCGACGTACGCGGACGGACAGGTGTTGCTGGTGCATCGCCGTCACTGGTTCAGCCCCCCGCTTCACCGCAACGAGGTCGTCCTGCTTCGCAAGGACCGCGACATCATCATAAAGCGCGTGTATCGGCTGGAGAGCGAAGAGATCGACAACTCCGTGCCGTATGTTCTCAATGCGACTCTGATCCGAAACCTGGATGACTATTACGAGCAGAAGACCGAGGGAGGCCAAATCCACTACTTCGTTCCGAAGGGCTACATCGTAGTGATCGGGGACAATCTTCGCGTCTCCGAGGACAGCCGCTTCTTCGGGCCTGTTCCGATGCACGATGTACTCGGCTCGGTGGCTGCGGCTCCGCCCCCGCCGTATGCAGGGAACTCAACGCCGCCACCCCTCGTTCCCGGACTCCCGCTGACGTCCGGCAGGCAGAGATAGGTATTTTAGCACGTTCTCCCGTCAAAGTAAACCCCGTACAGGGGGACACACTGCGGCTGGATTATGTCTCGGACTGAAAGAGATGAGCGTTCGCGCAACGTAGCCCCGGTGATCGGAATTTTTTGCATTTGCACTGAAGGAGTGTTCAGCATGGACAGACGAGAGTTTCTTACGGCGGCGGGAATGACCCTGGCCGCCCCTGCGATGGCGATGACCGTTGCTGAAACGGAGCCGGCGGGATTGGCAACGGAGCAACAGGATCGCAAATATCGTGTCGGACTGATCGGCACAGGTTGGTACGGCAAATGCGACCTGTTCAGGCTGATACAGGTCTCTCCGGTCGAGGTGGTATCGCTTTGCGACGTCGATTCTCGAATGCTGTCCGAAGCGGCCGAGATGACGGCCACGCGGCAGGCCTCGCGCAAAAAGCCGCGCACCTATTCCGACTATCGCGAGATGCTTAAGCAGAAGGACCTGGATATCGTCCTGATAGCGACGCCCGATCACTGGCATGCCCTGCAGATGATCGCCGCGGTCGAATCGGGAGCGGATGTCTACTGCCAGAAGCCTATCAGCGTGGACATCGCCGAGGGCAAGGCCATGCTTGCCGCAGCGCGGAAGCACAATCGGGTGGTTCAGATCGGCACTCAGAGACGAAGCACCCCGCACATTGCCGAGGCGAGAGAGATAGTTCGTGAG
>JANXLO010000373.1 GCA_025355115.1 Chthonomonadaceae bacterium | reverse complement strand
CGTATGTTTAGATCGTAGTGAACATTTATTGATTTCGATATTAGGTATCTTGAAGGCGGGAGCGGCATATGTCCCAATTGATCCTAATTATCCAGATGACAGGATCCAATACATACTAAACAATACATGCCCCGCCCGCTCTCCTCGGTCATGGCGACGGGCAGCTGAACGATGGGGAACGCCAGGCGCTCGTTCTCGCTCCACTGGGTGCGGATGAGAATGTTGAGACAGAGGCAGATGCCGATGAGCGTCCCGATGAAGAGCGACCACCAGCAGAGCGGCCCGACGAACGGCCCCCAGTAGCGGGGATCGTACGGATTGACGTTCCCGAGGTAGTAGGCCTTCAGGACTTCGGGGTCGCGGACGAGCCAGAAGGAGGGCAGGAACGGGAAGAATAGGGTCTTCCACTTGTTTTCCGGCGTCGCGAACCGGTCGGCGTGCCCTATCGCCCCGAACAGGTTCTGGAACATATCGTGCCCCGCGACCAGCGTCCCGACGACGAGCACCATGTAGACGGTGAGCAGTTCGGCCTGATTGAGCCTCAGCCGCGAGGCATGGCGAGGCAGCAGACGCTGCATGCCCATGTTCAGCAGCACGAGCCAGAAGAGGAAAAAAATCGGGGTGATGAAGAGTGGCAGGCTGGTCCCGTCGAGCGTGTACCAGCGCACCTCGACGACCGTGATCCAGTAGGCGTTCGGCACGACAAGCAGAAGGCCGATGAAGAGCGCGCGCCAGGTAATCCCGCGCAGAGGGGTCGTCTGCACTGCGCCGGAGGTTTCAGAAGGCGCGGGTCGTTGCGCCGGGGACATCGTCGGTTTCATGCCCTATAATATCACGTTCGCGTCTTCCTTGCAAGCCGACGTCTGCTCTCGAAGTCGGTTGAAAGCAGTCGTATGAGCGGAGCGGTTTGCCTCTGCCGGGCGAATGACCGCCAGCTCACCTCCTTGCCGGAAATCACTCGTGACGCTCTCAAAAAGAAAAATATGCAGGCTCGCTTGCTGTGCGAGTTGAACTGCCGAGCGGAAACAATATCCTCTTCAGAGCAGAACCGCCTCGTAGTTCCTCTTCGTGTAGAGATAGCAGCAGCCGCTTGAAAAGCCCGAGGCGGCTCCTATGATTCCATAGACCGTGGCAGCCATGGCCGCCTTCGAGAGCAGGTGTGGATTGCGAGCGCTGGAGAACACTGTGCCAAGAACGAGGACTAGAATCACTATCACTACTCCGCTCGTCAGTCCTGTGGCTATGGCGGCAGGTATTGGCTTGGCACGAATCCCCCAGCAAACGCAGCCGACGACGAATCCGTAGATCGAAAGGTTCATCACGTCATCTGGCCCTATGCCAAGTCCGACCAAGCCGCCAAACGCCTTAAAAGCCATCGCGATGAGCAGGGTTGTCAGGAAGGTAAGGACGCCGCCGATGGCGACTCGCTTGACTGCATTCCAAAAGCCATTTTCGCTCTTCTGTCTAGCCATTGTGCGCCTCCTGTTTACCATGCGCCTGAATCTGCTTCCTCGTTGCTCCAATTACCCGCCCCCTCGAAGCTCTGGAAAGGAAATAGGCTATGCCACCAGTCATCAGGCCAGCGATGAGAATACTTGGAAAGATAAACATGAAATAAGCATTCAAGTGTTCAGTATCAGCGACATCTGCCCGTCGCTGCATAATTGGGACGAGATTAACAGAAGCCCAGACCACTAAACTCATCAAAAAGCCGATGATGGTCGAGCCTGCCATACCCAGGGGCTTGATTCCTCGACATAGACCAAGTAGGATTCCCACATTAATTCCTGATTTAGCCATATTTATAAATGCAAAACTACCAACA
>JANXLO010000332.1 GCA_025355115.1 Chthonomonadaceae bacterium | reverse complement strand
TCATGTACTGGCCGTTGGCCTGGCTATACAAGGATGGTTCTTCTGGACAGCAGCCCACATTCTGCCTCGAATTATCCCTTCCGAGGTATGGAGCGAACCGCTCTCGGTGATCGAACTTGGAATCGTAACAGCCTCATCACTGATCGCCACGGGAGCCGCGATAAGCGCAGGGCGAAATGAAGTTGCGCCAGCCATCCCGATAGCACTCGTCATAGGCTCGAACTTCCTTCTCATCTGTCTGGAATCACTGCGTGCACGACGGGACGAGTTTTTGTTGATAACTGCCGCTCTGCTCCCGCTGGTCGGCATGACCCTGTGGTTCGATCCATTTGTCAGGATGCCTCTGCCCGCCTTTACAATCGCTTGCTTCGCGGTTCTAGCTGCCGGGTTGTATCTATTCTTGGCCTACCGATTGGACAGCCGTAAAACTCCATTGCTGGCATCCATTACGCTCTCTTGTGCCGCGCTGCTGGCTTTTTTCCTCACTGCCACACGCCAGCCCGGTTCATTGGACACTTCTCTCGCAAACAGCGCTTGGATAGTCGGCGGTCTGGCGTTATGCGCAGGGTACCTCCATACCGCGCGGTGGACAGAGGAGAGGAGCAATGTCTATTCGGCGGGCTTTATGCTTGTCGGGGCGTATCTCCGAGCGGTCACCTGGCTGCTTCATCCCAACCCAGCGTGGCTCGGCCTGTCGCTGTTGCCGCTGCTGTGCGCAATTGCATACTTTGGGCAACGACGCACGAACGGCCGCGATAACCTTTTAACGCCCGCCTGTACGCGCTTTAGCCTTTTGGCGGCGGCCGGTGCGCTAGCTTGGACTGTCATGGCTGGCGACAGGCTCTATTTTTCGCTCCCCATTCACACCCCCATGATCGTCACGCTCACGCTTGCGCTCTATGGCTTGGCGCTCACTGCATTGGCTATTTCCCTCAAAACGCGCTTGACTGCTGGGTTGAGCGCGGGTGCTCTTACGCTTGCCTACCTCCATCTGCTCGTCAGCAGTGCGCCACTGTTGGCTTCCGCTTTCTCTGATCTAAGCTGGGCACGTTTTGCGTTTCTGTTCGTGCAGGCGGGGTTGGTCTGGCTGGCTGTGAGCTGGCATCTCCGGAAGAGGCAAAGCAGAGCCGATTTGTCTGTTCCTCTGCTTCAAATTACCGCGGGCATCGCGCTGCTCTCCGGAATCATTTCAATTCTCAGCTTGCCTTCACAACGTGAGGGCATCTACAGCATCGCAACTCTGGCCTGGGCTGGATCGATCTGGTTTGGGCTGTGGCTTTCGGAACAGGGCGATTCTTGTCTTCACGTCGGTACAGGCAATTTCGCGGTCGCGTGGGGACTTATGATCTACCACTACTTCGGAGCGGGCATAAACCTATTGGACATCTACCTGCTGCCGGTGGGACTCTATCTGATGCTGCTCGGCCATCAGGTGAGCCGACGGAGACAGATATCACAGGCTCAGTCCTACTGGTGGGCCGGACTGTTGCTGGTATTGACGCCCGCATTTCTTTCCCGCTGGGAACACGCTCCGGGGTGGCATACAGTGCTCTTTCTAGCGGAGTGTACCGTGTTCGTTCTTTGGGGAGCGGCCCATAGAATCCGCGCTTTTGTGATTGCAGGGCTAGGCTTTGTGGTTCTATACGCCGCTTCGATACTCCGCGGAAATCTTCCCGACATCCTCACAACTGTGCTGGCTTTGATTGCAGGAGTAGGACTGTTCGCGGTTGGGTTTTACTCCCTGACCCATCGAGAGCAGATGAGGCAGTTGGCGGCGAAGCTAAAGGGGAATTTGACTGTCTTCATCTCATGGAGATAGAGGCGTTCAAATCGTATCGAGGATATCGAGGGGAAACTCATCGTCCGCTGCCGCGAGATGTTCGCGGGCGGTCTGAAAGATCGAAGCCACTGCCGCGATGCTTTCCGCTCCATGGATAGCCTCGCGGACTCTGGCCACGCCATGATAGCCGCGAAGATACTGAGGCAACTGGCCGCGCAGATGCCGCACAGCCCGTGACTCACCGAGGGTGTTGGAGAGATCGGTGACATGCGTCAACGCGGCCTCAATGCGGTCATCCAGTGTTGGAGGGGGCAGCAGATCCCCCGTGCGCAGAAAATGAACCGTATCTCGGACGATCCATGGATTGCCGATCGCCGCCCGACCGACCATCACTCCATCACAGCCCGTCTCCTGGAGCATTCGCAGTGCATCCTGAGGCGCACGAATATCTCCATTTCCCACTACGGGACACTTCACTGCCTGCTTGATCTCGCGTATCAGGTTCCAATCGGCGTTGCCTGTATGACCCTGCACCGCGAACCTGGCATGAAGTGCGAATGCCGCTACCCCCACCTCTTCGAGCTTCCGGGCAAGCCCTGCTGTTGCGAGGTGCCCGTAGTGCCAGCCTGCGCGCGTCTTGACAGTGACCGGCACTTCCACCGCCGCGATGATTGCCTCTACGACGCGGCATGCCATGTCCTCGTCCTTCATCATCGCCGCCCCGCCGCCTGTCTTGCAGACTTTCGGCACCCAGCAACCCATATTAATGTCCACGATATCGGCGCCTTCGCCCACGGCAACCCGAGCCGCCTCCGCCATAATGGCTGGATCTGATCCGAAAAGCTGCACTGCTAGCGGCCGCTGCTCCTCAGTCACGTCGAACATCGTCATCGTGCGTGCGCTCTTATGATGAATCGCCATGGTGCTGATGAGCTCAGTCACCATCAGCCCCGGCCCGCCAATGCGCTTCACCAGCCTCCGATAGGCTCCATTGGTGACGTCTGCCATCGGCGCAAGCACCACGGGCGGATCAATACGGATCGGCCCGACGAAGTACGGCCGCACGACAAAAGGCTCCGCGCTCATATGCTCAGTTGTCTGAATTGTTGCTGACTTCATTTGCGCCTTACCGGGTAGTTGCAACGGTCGGTATCCAGACCTGCATTGGGCCTGCCTCACGATTTGCCCAGGCGTAGTAGGGAATTGCCGTTACGTCCACCGAATGCGTCTCCGTCGAAGAATGGCCCATGTACGGGGCGTAGAGCGCACCGTCCCACTCGGTCGGGTCGGAGGCAATGCCCTGCGCCTTCAGAACAATCACGCCATCCAGCAGTTGCGGCTGAAACTCGACAGCTAACTCCGCTGTGTCCGGCAACGCGATGTCCCACACATCTGCTGTGTCATGATCTGCCTGCTCGATGCAGTAGATCAGTGGCCCGCGACGCAAGGCGACCCTGCCTCGATTACCCAGAACGTGCGGATGCGTCTCAATGCGCTGCACCGTCATTCCCAGATCGAGCGTCACCACATCGCCCGCCTGCCATACGCGGCAGATGACGAGATAATCCTTCTCCACGACCGCCTCTGTGTCCGACATCCCGTTGACGGTGAATTCCACACTCGCAGCCCACCATGGAGTGCGCAGGCAGAGCCGAATAGGGCGGTCTGGAGCGAAAGCCACGTCCACCTGAATTCGCCCATCCCAGGGATAGTCCGTGTGAACGTCGAACACAAAATGCTCGCCGTTTGGCATCGTCAAGTCGGCCGAGCTCTCAGCGAAAAGGTGAATGCCGACGCTGTCCTCGGCCACTGTGCAGAAATATCCCGGCAGTGAGGCCAAAAGGCGCGCCACGTTGGGCGGACAGCAGGCGCAACCAAACCAGGCCTGCCGCCTGTGTTCCCCTCTGTCGGCGAGTGGGTTCTGATAGAAATAGTGTTGCCCTTCTAGCGACAACCCAGGCAGCACGGCGTTGTAAAGTGTGGTTTCAAGCAGGTCGGCGTATTTCGCATCGCCAGTCTTCAGCAGTAGACGCCAGTTCCACATCACACTGGCTATGGCCGCGCAAGTCTCGGTATAGGCGCGCTCATTCGGCAGCTCATAATCCTCTCCAAACGCCTCTCCTTCCCAGCGAGAGCCCGCGCCGCCAGTGACGTACATTCGTCTCTGAGTCAGGCTAATCCACAATGCGTTGAGCGCGTCGTCATAGAGGGCTTCCAGATGCTCCGCTGCCACGTCTGTCGCACCGCAGGCCAGATAGAGATGGCGGACGGCGTGACCGACGAAGTCTCGCTGATCTCTGAATTTGAGATGATCCTGATGGTACTTCGAATTGCCGAACAGGCCTGGCTCCTGGCCGCGCTGCTCCACGATGAAACGGGCGAGTTGGAGGTATCTGCTCTCGCCTGTGACGCGATAGAGCTCCACGAGCGCCATTTCCGCCTCCTCGTGACCGCACGCTCCGCTGCGTTTTCCAGGTCCAAAAGTACGATCCAGGCAGTCGGCCAGGCGCACAGCTATTTCAAGGAAGGAAGTCTTCCCTGTCGCCCG
>JANXLO010000279.1 GCA_025355115.1 Chthonomonadaceae bacterium | reverse complement strand
TCTGCACACTCGAAGGGCCGTCGCCCCGTTGCCCGCAAGCTTTTTGACCTCGTGCTCGGCAAGCCTTCTCTGTTCGGCGAGAAGTGGAAGGTGGACATACGGTTCCGGCTCTCCTGGCTGCTGATGGAGCAGCATGAGCCTGCCATGGCCGCCGAGCAGTGCCAAACTATCCTAAAGTGCAGATTGAAGCCCCTCACCGAAGTTAATGTCCTCGACCGATATGCTGAGTGTTTGCTATCGCAGGGCGATGTGGCAGGGGCGCAGGAGGCACGAGCGAAGGCCGCTCAGATTCTGGCGGGCCATGATATCAACCCAACGGTTCTGATCATGCAGGCGCGAACCATGGCTAAGCAGACTCGCTTCGCTGAGGCGTGCGGCCTCTATGAGCGTGCGGTCGCGCTGCTGGACGCTTCGAATCAGGCGGCGCGCACGAACACCATGGTGCGCATCGCTCTCGCCTCATTTGAGGCGGGATGTCCTGCGGAGGCAGTGCGTTGGGGAGAGGCGGCAATCTCAGAGGGCGCGGCGGGCTTGAACAGGTTCCTTGCACACAAGACCGCCGGGATCGGATACGGCACACAGGGCCGCCTGGAGGAAGCGGAAAAGCACTGGCAGGAGGCGAAGACACAAGCAGAGAAGCTGGGGAATGTAGAGCAGACTGCGGACTGCGTCCACTATCTGTCCACCCTTCAGATGAAGCGCGGCTACGTCAATTTTCGGAAGATCGCTCCACTCAGTCGGTCTGCTACTCCCGGTTTGCCCGCGCCAAGATGCTGTGCGGAGATTTTGCACAGGCGCGCGACTGGTGGCTGCGCTATCTTGAGACTAAACCCGACCCGGTTTGGGAGCCCAATGGCTGGCACTATCTGGGCGAGTGCTACCAGAGTCTCGGCGAGGAACAGTCAGCGTGTGACGCCTTTCAGAGAGCGGTCGATGTAGGAGTTGATACCTTTACAGCACGGTTGGCGGCGGGCAGCCTGGCCGAGCTAAGACAGGCCGGTCATATCCAGCGCTTTTCGACGACGTAGCGCTGATGGAAAGTCTCTGCGCTCGCCGCTCCGTAGCGGGCAGCCTGTACGAGGGGAATAGTGGCGGCGATGAGCAACGGCACGAACCCTACTGCGGAGAGCCAGGGGGAGCATGCGCCCGCCGCCGCCGCAAGGAGCGCAATCACGCCTGCTGCGCCCCCGCCCACGAACATCAATGCAAGCGTCAGTCCCATGTTGGAGTTCCCAAGATAGAATCCATGCACACCGATACCGCCGAGCCCCAATGCCAGTGCGATGGCGACGGCCTTCTGCCTCGGCGGCGTCGACGCAGACAGAGGATCATCGAGCTTATAGGGAACATCGACCAGGGGAGGGGGCGGCGGCATAACGGGCGGCGCGGCGTAAAAATGATGCCCGCATCTTCCGCAGACGGCGACTTCGGAGGAGAGCATGAGCCCGCACCCGGGACATGTTTTGTAGCTGGAAGCCAATGGCAATCCCTTCGTCTGCAATGCTTGAGACCGAACATGTGTCCTTTCGCGTTTCCGCCCGCCTTCTCCTACCTGGCTGCATTTGGGCTATTCACTTGTTGTCAGCCTTGCTCCTGCTCATAAAATGATGCTCACCCGCGCCAGCGTACAGCAAACAGGCGAAAAGAGAACAAAAGCCTTCCGTCACGAGCCGGTCACAAAGATGTGATATCCCATTGTTGCTTCACTCCCGGGATGAACCGCGAGCTAAGTCCTCAACGACGATTTCAGATAAGAACCTCATACAGGGCGACGCAGTTGTTGGCATTTTGCAGCGAGACTCTTTCGCAGGCGCCGCTTTTCCGCGTATGCTTTTGCGTTTGGCCGTCTCGTTGCCTGTGCAGTTCGACAGGGACGGCATTTTTATGCGCCAGATGACGTCGCCGAGAGAGCAAAATGTCGTTCGACAGGACACTCTGTGCGCGCCGTTTCAATGGGGCGGCGCCTCCGCCAGCCTGCTTGCCAATCCCGCGCGTGATCCGACCAACCGCCGGCCGGAATTCAAAGCATGCGCGACTCGCCTAGAACGGCGAACCTGACCTCGACTCATGCAGCGACTCATGCCAATCGGTGCACGGGATTTTACGGGGATCCAGCTCTCCCAGGGAGTGGCGGGCCACCAGACCCTCCTCCTTTGCCCGGACGAATTTAAGGCGCGGGTGCATATGCCGATCCGGAGTTTTCAGCATGTGAATTCGCTGAACTGCGTTCAGATAGGAACGGAAAGGGCCGTTCGGGCGAGCATCGGAGCTCCAGAAGGGCAGAGTTCTGTTTTGTGTGGTGACTTGAGCAGAAAATTGGGGGTTAGACGGCACAAAGCGGACATATGGCATGATTTGTGCAGTATCGAAAGCGAATGAGCAGTTATCATCATTCCGCCTATTCCCTCAACGCGAGCCGAAGGGGAGGAGACGCCCTTGCCTCGGGAGGCGACGATGCCTGTGGAGTGGAAAGTTGTTCTTGACCGTTGCCTTCGCAGAATAAGCGTCTGGCGGCCTCCTCCGAACTGCAATCATCAGGACTGGATGGAGGAGATGCGCGCGCAGGGGGCAGCCGCGGCATGGCAGGCAGTCTGCGATTTCGATCCGAAACGGGGGGTGCCGCCAAGCGCTTTTCTACGGCAGCGTGTGCTGACGAGTCTGCTGACGCGCTATCGGCAGGATTGGTCCCATGCCCTGCACTGCGTCGAATGGGAGGGCTCTGCCCCATCCGCGGCGCCTCAGGAGCCGCCTGAACTCTCCCACGTCGACTTATACGCCGCGCTCGACCAACTGTGCGACCGTGACCGCAGGCTCCTCCTCCACCTATATTGGGATCAGCACACCGAAGCTGAAATCGCCGCCTCCCGCCAAATCAGCCAGCAGGCGATCAGCAAGCGCAAGCGGCTTCTCCTCAAAACGCTGAGATCCTACATGGAGTCCGAAGAAACTTCTTGATTTTTCGCCTTCCCGGTTGTATCCCGATTGCCTGCCTGCATTATAGTGAATGGAGGCAGAGGCTCACATGATGTGGAGTG
>JANXLO010000267.1 GCA_025355115.1 Chthonomonadaceae bacterium | reverse complement strand
GCGTAGGCTTGGAGAGCCCCCTGTCTCGCCAATTTGATAGCACAGATGGTAATCAAGGCTCAAGAGCACTGTGTGCTTCAGCAATTCAATTGAACCAGTGCTGGTGCTGCCAGTGCTGGTGGTGTTCGGTTGGCGATGCTGCCTTGACTTTTGGTTTGATCAGACTCTCTGCAGACTTGGGCTCAATTGTGGAAAGCATCATGGAGGGAGGAACTTCTTCAGTCATGGCGGCCCTACCGCCGCGACGACAACCCTTCTGAACCTTCAGATTCAGTACTTCACCAGCCGGGGACTTGGCGTCGTTGACGTCAACTATCGCGGCAGCACGGGGTACGGACGCCACTACCGGCTTACCCTCTACAAAGAGTGGGGTATCATGGATGTAGCCGACTGCGCCAACGCGGCACGCTACCTCGTGATGCGCGGCCTCGCGGACGATTCACGGCTCGCGGCAAGGGGCGGCAGCGCGGGAGGATATGTCACCCTCTGCCTGGCGACTTTCACGGATATACTGGCGGCCGGAGCGAGCTACTACGGCATCTCTGACCTGCTCGGACTGGTCCAAAACACGGACAATTTCGAGTTTCACTACGTCGATGTACTGATCGGCCCTCTTCCGCAGTGCACCGATGTCTATAAAGCCCGCTCGTCGCTCTACAATGCGAATAGAGTGAAATGTCCGGTGATATTCTTTCAGGGCGCGGACGATCCCGTGGTTCCTCCGGAGCAGACTCTCAGCATGGTCAGCGTGCTGAAGCAGAATCGGGTGCCGACCGACTATCTGCTCTTCCCGAACGAACAGCACGGCTTCCGGATCGCCGCGGACATAGTGGCTTCGCTCCAGGCGGAGCTCGCCTTCTACGGCCTATTCCTATTCTTCACCCCGGTACCATAGTATCCCAACAGGGTATTTCCGGCTGGGAAATGTCCGTTTTTAACAGGCCGGTGTTTCCAATACCCGGAGCCACATGCATTGTTTCGACCCCGATGGACGGCGTCTCTGCATCGGCGCAAGGAGTGATAAGATGAAAGTTCGCAGCTTGGACGCAGATAGTGTGGACACTCTGAAGGAGGCCATCGCAAACTCGATGTCGGACGGCTTCTCGCCTACGCTGGCCATCGTCTTCGCCAGTGTCTCCCACGATCTGTCAGCCGTTGCCGGAGTGTTCGGCGATACGGGCATGGACGTATTCGGGGCGAGCTCCTCCGGGGAGATTCATGTGAACACCAACGCCGAATGCGTATTCGAGCAGTCAGTGGTCGCCCTGATGTTCGATCTGGACAGAGCGCACTATCGGCTTCATCTCCTGGACGCGGGGGACCAGTCCTCACTCGAGACCGGCGCAGCGATAGGGAGTTGGGCAAAATCCACATTCGCCGATCCTGGCCTACTCATTCTCGCCTCTGGACTGCGGACAGATGGCGAGCAGCTTGTCAAAGGCATCCTGGAGGAAGTGGGCGCGACTGTGCCGATCTTTGGAGGGCTTGCCGGAGACGATGTTCGCTTTCAAGAGACTGTCGTGTTTGGAGGAGCTGAACTGCACGGCCATGCTGTTTACGCGCTAAGTCTCGACATGTCCAGGGTAGCCTTCGACGGCGTGGCGGTCAGCGGCTGGCAAGCGGTTGGAGCAGAGAAGACGATCACCAGCTCGGAGGGCAATGTCGTGCACACGATCGACGGCATTCCCGCGCTTGATCTCTACAAGGACTATCTGGGCGTTGCGAGCGACACGGACATCATCATTCCCGAATATCCGCTCCAGATTGTGAAGGAGGGCTACTCCGTCCTCCGCGCAGCGCTGCTCACGGATCCGCTGACCCGCTCGCTTATCTACGCCGGGACGGTGCCGCAGGGCGCGAAAGTGCGGTTCTCAGCAGCGCCCGGCGTGGAAATTAGCGCAGAGGCACTGGCGGAGATGCACAAGCTGCGGATGCGAACGGAGGGAGCCGAAATGCTGCTCCTATTCTCCTGCAAAGGGCGCCATATGGCTCTTGGGCCTATGGCCGAGGATGAGATAAAGCCCATGCAGGATCTGTGGAAGGTGCCAATGGTCGGCTTCTTCACCTATGGCGAAATAGGAATAAACGCCACCGGGCAGTGCGATCTTCACAACGAAAACTGTGTGCTGGTGACGCTGCGGGAGAAGTGAGAGACGCCAGTTTACGGGCGTCAATCAAGTCTGTCCGCCGGGAGAGAGCTTGCAGCCGGAAATAGAGAATCTTAGAGCAGACATCGCGGAAATTGACCTCTCGCCCGATGAGCGCAAGCGCCTTCTGGATGGCATTCGGGCGGCTGAAAAGAGCCTGGACAAGCAGTTGTTCATTCTAAACCGGGTGCGCAAAGAGAAGGAGGTCCAGTTCCATCTGCTTTCGCGCACCTCCGAGGATCTTCGAACGGCGCTCGCTAAGACGGAAGAGAAGGTGGAGGAGCGCACGAAAAGCCTCCACAAGCGCACCGTCCAACTTTCGACGGCAGCGGAGGTTGCCAACAGCATCATCGTGCTTCGTGACCCCGATGAACTTCTTCCGATGGTCGCGGAGATCATCGCCTCTCGTTTCGGCTTCTACCACGTCAACATATTCCTGATGGACGACAGCGGCAGCCACCTGACCATTCGCGCTGGAACCGGGGACGCAGGCTACAGGATGAGGCTGGAAGGCTTCCAACTCGAGACGGGCGGGCATAGCCTGGTCGGCAGAGTGGCAGAGAGTCGTGTGCTCTGCATCGCCTCAAATGTGCTTGATGACCCATTTTTTCTGGAGTCGCCCCTGCTCCCCGGGACGCGCTCGGAGATCGCCCTGCCGCTGGTCAGCGGAGACAGTCTCATCGGTGTGCTGGACGTTCACTCCGACGTCGAGAATGGCTTCGACGAGAACGATGTACAGGCGCTTCAGAGCATGGCGAACCAGATCGCGACCGCCCTCGAAAACGCTCGGCTCTACCGGCAGAGCCTGGATTATGCCTCCGCAATGTCGGAGGCTCGGACTGCGGCCGAGGCGGCCACCGAAGCCAAATCGGCCTTCCTCGCGACTATGAGCCACGAGATTCGAACCCCCATGAATGCAGTTATCGGCATGGCGGGCCTGCTCATGGATACTCCCTTGACTTCAGAACAGCAGGACTATGCTCACACGATCCGCAACAGCAGCGACGCGCTGCTGACGATCATCAACGACATCCTTGATTTTTCCAAAATCGAGGCGGGCCGCATGGATCTGGAGTGTCAGCCGTTCGAGCTGCGCGACTGCCTCGAGGCGTCCCTCGATCTGCTCGCTACGCGGGCGGGAGAGAAGCGCCTCGACCTGGCCTACCTCATCGCGCCCGGAACTCCCGATGCGATCGTTGGCGACGTGACCCGCGTTCGGCAAGTGCTGCTTAATCTGCTCAGCAACGCGATAAAATTCACAGAGCGCGGTGAAGTCGTGGTCAGCGTCTCTAGCCGCATGGTGGACGGAAACCGGCAGGAGCTTCATTTTACGGTGCGTGACACCGGCATTGGGATCCCCGAGGATCGAATGGACCGGCTGTTCCGCTCCTTCAGTCAGGTCGATGCCTCCACGACGCGGCGCTACGGTGGCACCGGGCTCGGGCTGGCGATCAGCAAAAGGCTTGCCGAAATCATGGGCGGCACAATGTGGGCTGAAAGTGAGGCAGGAGAGGGCTCCGCCTTTCATTTCACTCTGCTGGCAGACGCAGTGCAGGAAGCAGTACGAAGCAACCTGGACGAGACGCAGCCTGAGCTGAGCGGCAAACGCATCCTGATCGTGGATGACAACGCCACCAACCGTCACCTGCTTTCACTACAGTCTCAGTCGTGGGGAATGCTGGCGATGGAGAGCGCCGACGGGGAGGAAGCACTCGCCATTATTGCACGAGGAGAGCCTTTCGACGCGGCCATTCTGGATATTCAAATGCCCGGAATGGATGGCATCGCGCTTGCAGGGCACATTCGCCGTTACCGCTCTCGCGAGGAGCTTCCCCTGATTGCCGCGAGCTCAGTCGGCAGGCGACCGGCAGAGTTAGTGAGCGGGGGCTTCGCCGCGTTCCTCAGCAAGCCGATCCGCCGCACGCATCTCTACAGCACTCTACTCGGCGTTTTTCAGGGCGCGCCAATCTCCGCTCACGAGCGCACGATCACTTCGGAGTATGATGGGACCCTGGCCGAGAGGTTTCCGCTGCGGCTGCTTCTTGCGGAGGATCTGGTCGTCAACCAAAAGCTGATGCGAAATATGCTTGGCAAGATGGGCTATCGGCTGGATATGGCAGGCAATGGGCTGGAGGTGCTGGACGCCTTGCGGAGGCAGCCGTACGACGTCGTGCTCATGGACGTGCAGATGCCCGAAATGGACGGCCTTGAG
>JANXLO010000470.1 GCA_025355115.1 Chthonomonadaceae bacterium | reverse complement strand
GGCGAAGGCTTTATACTGCCCTAGGAAAAGAGAGTCGTAGCCCTGAACATCCCGCAGCCCATAGACCGTAGCGCCGTTGGGAGGGAGGACAGCAGGCGGCGGGCTGTACAGGCTCCAGCGGTGATTGAGAGGCAGTATGCGCTCATGGCCAAGATGCTCGCGCAGATACCGTATGCCAGCCGTCTCGGGGTAGACAGCTCCTGGCGGCGAAGTCGGGTTGGCGAACATACCGGCGGAGAAGAGATCGGCGCAGATCAGGAGCAGGGCGAATAGGGCCAACCTCTCTCCGCTAAGGAAAGCTGTCAGCCCGCTGCGGCCCTGCCTGCTCTGTGCCTTCCATTTCAGCAGGAGCGTGAGTCCGATTGCGCTGACCGCCAGCCGAATCCAGTCGGGCGCGACGCGGCCCATGGCTTCCGCGAGCACTGGGATGGATTTCGAGCCCTCCGGGACAAGGCTTAGCGTCAGGCTTACGAGCGTTATGCCGAGGACGAGCGTTCCTGCCAATCCGCCGAGCAGCAGCAATGTCTCCCGTCGGGTAGGCCTTAGCTGGCGCAGCGCATCTAGGCCGAACGCAGAAAGCATCGCCCATGCGAACGCCCAAAGGACTAGGCAGCGCGCCGGTGAGCCGGACTGCCCGAAGCCGGGAATCAAAAAATAGAAGAGGGCGTTGAGCGGCGTTCCCAGTGCCAACAGCAGGGCGAGCAACGCCAACCCGCCGAAAAACACGATCCGCCGGTTGATAGCCCCTTTTCGCAGCCCCCGCAATAGGGCCAATCCGCCTAGACCGAGCGTGCCGATGCCGACATATGCCGCCGTCTCCGCGCTATTGTGCCTGACCGGAATCACCTGACCGCCCGGCAAAGTCTTCAGGTAGAAGCCCCAGTAGGGACTGTCCGGGCTGGCATCGCCTCCGAACATGCCAGGCAGAGTGAGTGTCGCGATTTGACTCGAGGGCAGCGCATACTCTACATAGAGTGAATATCCCGCGGCAGAGGGGCTGCCAACCCTGTGCGACATCCGTGAAAGCTCCAGGGAGGGAAGCAACTGCGGGGCGGCGAGCATCAACCCTAGCACGAACCCCCCGACTGCCGTCAGCGCTCTTCCTGCAGCCACGTTGCTCCCCTGCTCCGCGCCGATCCGCCACAGGATACCTGTCGTCCAGAGGGCCCCCATCAGCATGCCATAAAAAGCAATCTGCAGGTGACCAGCCAGAACCATCATGCCGACTGCCGCTCCGATGCCAGCGACACGAGGCAGTGCAGGCGAAGGATCGCGCAGTCTATGCAACTGGAGCAGAAGGATTGGAAACCAGCAGGAGGCGGCCAAAAAAGTGGGCAGTTGGAGCCACGCAGTCTGCCACGAGGAGAAGGCGAAGACCACTCCGCCCAGCAGCGTGGCAAGCTCGGAGCAGTTCAGGCGACGAAGGAGCAGATAGGTGAACCATCCACAGAGGGTGAGGTGGAGTAGCGCGGAGTGGCCAAACGCTTTCGCAGTGTCGGGAAGCAGGACGAAGAGAAGGTTTCCGGGATAAAAAACCGCTGACTGACTGTTGGCGACGAACGGAGTACCGCAGAACTGATAGGGATTCCAGAGCGGGAGGGTTCCGGCGCGGAGAGTCTCTGCGGCGTAATGACGCCACGGGTAGAACTGGGCGATGCCGTCCCACCGCAGCGGATTCCAGGGCGGCAGCGTTTCCATGCCCACGTGGCCTCTCCAGGGCGCGACATGCCCGAGCAGACCAGCGGGGAGGAAGACATCTCCAGCGAAGGTGGAGCGCCACAGAAACAGACTCGAGAGGACAAGAAAAAAGAGAGGTGGAAGCCAGAAGGGAAATCGAAACTGCGCCGTACCCGTTGAGTGATCCGCAGGCGCTTCCAATGCGGACGGCGAGGGCGATCCCTGGGTCACGCGGGTTCCGAGAGGAAGACAAGGCTGTCGAGTGCTCGTTTATTGTTCGGCTCGCGGCGAAGCACCTCCTCGAACTGGGCTCTCGCGTCCTCATACTCGCCGAGCATGGTTAGGGTCAAAGCCAGATCAATTCGGATTTCGACGCGGGTCGGCGCAAGGGTCGAGGCCCATTTCAACTCCTCGATCGACTCGTCGAATAGCCCGGTAAAGCCATACACAAGCCCAAGCTGATAGTGACCATCGCTCGAGTTCGGGTCGTCAGCGAGAAGCTGGCGCAGTTCGGTGACAGCTTCGTCATACCGCCCTTCGACCTTGAACGTAATGCCGCGCTCCAGATTTGGGTTCACTTGGCTGCTCATCGGTTTTAGTACTCCCGCTTTGGAGGTGCGGAGATGGATTGGACTTCAGAAACTGCGGCATTCGACTCGCAGCAAACTGCGATTTGGGCCGCGCACCGTCATGGAGCCAAGTATATCACGTCGCTTAAAAAAAATCAAGCATTCGCAGGCGAGCATCGTCTGTTTATGCTGTATAGGGGATCACGTAGGGGCCACGAGGGATGACGATTATGCTCGCATCCTGCCCGTGCTTCACAAATGCTATTCGCAGAGCTTCATCAACGCTTACTGCCGGATTCACGAAGCAGTCCGCCAGTCGTTCCGGGAGTATACCGCTGGTCACGCAGATGATATCCGCTTTTCGCGCGACTTTCGCCAACTCCTCGACCTGCCACTCCTCCGGGAGAAACACGTCCGGCTGCGAAATGTGAGCCACAAAACGCTCGAGGTCTCCCGCCTCCAGCAGGGTGCGAGTGAAGAGGGGGCTTCCGATTCCCTCGGCGCACTCCGCCGCCACAATGATCGTTCCGCCCTGCTTCACCACCGGCAACGCGCCGACCATTCCCTTCACGGCCTGGTAAAAAGTCGCATCGAGAGGGTAGCCCGCGCAGGAGGTGACGACGATATCCGCGAGTCCCGGTGCGGCGGCGCGCACGTGCCGCGCTGCGAAGGCGACGCCCGCCAGCCATGCCTCCTCCAAGTCACCCGCGAAGACGCCTGTTATCCCGTTGGACTCATCAAGTGTCACGTCCAAAATGAAGTCGGGAGGCATCATCCGTGCGATGGCGAGCGATTCCGCATGAACCGGGTTGCCCTCCACGACGCCGTTCGTCGCCATTTGAGACTCAAGAAACCTGGGGCAGTGCCACCGCTGGACGGTCTCGAAATCCGCAACGCCTGGCATGATGAGCTTTCGACCGCCCGAGTAGCCCGCCATGAAGTGCGGCTCGATAAGCCCGACCGTAAGCTTCAAGTCGGCATCGCAGTAGACGCTGTCGAGACGGACAGGGACGCCGTTCGGAGAGACGCCCAGATACCGCTGTGCCTCGCGGGAGTGCGAGTCGTGATTGACAACCCTGTATCGATCCGCGATGTCAGCGCCGATCAACTGCACAAGCTCCGCGCCCTCATTCGGTCGGTGGGTGCCGGTGGCGATCAGTATAGTGATCTTCTCGACGGGGATGCCAGCGGCTTCCAAGGTCTTCAGGATAGGAGGCAGAAGCACGACGTTGGGAACAGGGCGGGTGATGTCGCAAATGACTATGACCGCGTCACGCCGTCCACGCGCCAGTTCCTGCAGCGGCAGAGTTCCTATCGGATGCTGCAGAGCATTTTCCACCGCCGCCTGAGCGTCGGTCAGGGCATCGGCAGGCGAGAGACCTAGCACCGCCATTAAATTACCATCCGGCACATCCGCGATCAGGCCAGTCTTGCCGTAGTCCAGTCGCACGCGCATTGTTGAAGGCTCCTTGCTTCCACCGCTCTTACCAGCCTTTTCTATAGCGTGCTGGGAATGTCCTTCCGAGTCATGAGCCGCCAATGCAGCAGCTCCAGCGCGCCTTCCTCTCCCGGCTCGGCGAGACAGGGAAGCACTCTCGCCTGGATGAAGCCAACGGCCAAATTTGAGCGAATTATCACGAGGTCGGCGCAGTAGACGATCGGGCCTCCGGTGAAGGAGACAGGCAGCCTGCGTCGGCGATATTTAACGGCCTTCTCATCAGTGACAAGCCCGGAGACATAGCGCAGATCGGGATCGGACTGAGGTGCATCCTTCAGATCGTACATGCTTTCAGCCAGTCGACTCAGATAGTCGGTTTTGCCGCCCGCAGGCTCGAAGCTGAAGAGAACCTCACAGGGCATATCGAACTCTCCCGGCTCGAAAAGCAGGCTATTGGCCTGCACCAGCACGACCCATACGGGGATTCCGCTCTTCGCCAACGAGAGCAACCTGCCCCTCGATCTGCCCTTGCCGACTATTAGCGCTACCGCGAGACTGAGGACCACTGCAGCGATAACGACACCCCAAGCTGAGGGCTTCCCCGTCAACGCGACCACAAGAATCCAGATGCCGATGACGCCTAGAGCGATCTCGCCGGAATAACGCTTTGCTGGGTTTCCCTTATTCGGGTCTTCGATGCTGGCGAGGTAATGACGTCGCAGTTCATGAATTGGATCAGACTCAGATTGTGTCACGATTGGCCTTTATCTGGAGGCGGGACTGTGCTGTCGAGACTGTGAAGCAGTTCGCGAGCTCGGTCATTGTATCTGCTGTCCGGGTAGCGCTCAAGGAACAGCCGCGTCAAAATCCTACTCTCCTCCTGACGTCTAAGCGGCTTGGCATAGAGGATGGCGACGCGAAGCAACGCTGTCTCGGTTTCGGCGGATGTGGAATAGTGCAGGGTGATCGTTCGGAGCACCTCCGCGGCGAGCTCGAAATCGCCCGCCTCCTCCAGTGCGTTGCCCAGTGCGAGGAGCTGCGCTGGAGTGAAGGCAGTATGTTGCAGGCTTCGTCTCTCCGGTGACTGATCACCTGGTTCCTTTCCCAGGCCTCGCATTTCAGCGAATAGGGCGGACGCTTCGCTTCGTGAT
>JANXLO010000209.1 GCA_025355115.1 Chthonomonadaceae bacterium | reverse complement strand
GTTTTGAAAATATAGCCTTCATTTGCTGTGATCTCTGATCTGAGGAGGACATCGTGGCGGGCAAGTGCTGTCTGCATCGCATCCGGCTTGGTCTCCCAGAGATGGGTGCTGCCTTCGATGTCCGTGAATAGGAAAGTGAGCGTTCCAGTGGGCTGCGGCATTAATACTCCTGATAGTTCCATGTTGTTGGCATCCGTGCATTCGGCGCTGACGACGCGACTTCTCGATGCGGCAAAGAATCAACGGCTTAATGCTCGTCTCGCAGTCCGATTGCTGGTTTGCTCTCCGGCTGCGGCGTATCCGGTTTCTTTCGCTTGGTCAAAAAGAGTATAATGAGTGTGGAAGAGCGTTCAATTCCGGGCTTGCATCGCCCGAACTATTCAGGAGTCTAGCAAGATGAAGCGATTTGAAAAAAAACGCGCCCGGGCGTTGGGACTCGCCTGCCTCCTCGCGGCGCTTGGAATATTAAGTGTTTCATGGCGAACTGGGCGGGCGAACCAGGTGATAAAAAGAGTGCCGAATACCTTTCGGTTCGTGGTTTACGGTGACACGAGGGACGGGCATCAGATGCACCGCAAGATCGTCGCCCTCATTATGAAGCAGAAACCCGATTTTGTCATTCAGACGGGCGATTTAGTGCACACCGGCTCGAAGACTGAGCTATGGAAAATCTACGACGAGATCACCGGCGACATGCGCAGCAAGATTCCCGTCTATCCTTCAAGGGGCAACCATGACGTCGGCGGCAAGGGTTATGAGGAGCGAGTCACCGGTGCTTTCACTTCGGGCAACAAGCTATACTACTCCTTCGACAAGGGGAACAGTCATTTCATCGCGCTCGCTGTGGACGAGGTTTCGCGATACGATTCCAAAAGCGCACAGTATCAGTGGCTGGCGAACGATCTTGCTGCCTCGAAGGCAAAGGCGAAGCACACCTTCGTTTTCTTCCACGTCCCGCCGTACTCGGTCGGCTCGCACGGCTCGGATGAAGATGTCCGGGATGTTCTCTGCCCACTGTTCATCAAATATGGAGTGCGCGCTGTTTTCAACGGCCATGACCATCTCTACTACCACACGGTGAGGAGTGGCATTCACTACATCGTCGCGGGCGGCGGCGGAGCCCCACTCTACCCGGTAAATGCGAGCAAAGGGCTGATCGCCGGTGACAAGGCTGAGAGCGTTAACAACATCCTCGTCGTCAATGTGAAAGGCAATCAGATCGAATGCGAGGCCCTTCGCTCCGACGGCTCCGAGATCGAACATTTCATGATCCCGTGATGGGCCGCACAGTGCTTAAGGAGTTCTGATGGATTTGGAAACCGCAATCCCGACCAAGAAGCTGGTGCTTGTCGACGCTTACAGCCTGCTGTTCCGCGCGTTCTTTGGGGGACGCTATCTCTCCACGACCGACAATAGGCCAACCGGCGCGCTGTACGGCTTCTCGAATATGCTGTTTTCCCTGCTGAATACCGAGAAGCCAGATGCTATGATCGTCTGTTGGGACGCGCATGAGAAGACGCTCCGCGAACAGGAGTTCGAGGCCTACAAAGCGCATCGCCCGAAGGTGGATCCGCAGCTGCGAGAGCAGATGCCTGTAGCCCGAGATTTAGTGGAGGCGTTCGCGATCCAGTCTGAGGAGGTCGGGGGTTATGAGGCCGACGACCTGATAGGGACGCTGGCGTGCCAGGGTGTGAAGGAGGGCTATACGGTTACCATCCTGACGGGTGATTCGGATCAGCTGCAACTCGTCGGTGACGGCGTCACGGTGCAGATGACGATGCGCGGCGTGACCGACGTAAAGCTCTACGACGCCGACGCGGTGCGGGAGCGCTATGGAATCGAGCCGAACCGGATACCGGACTGGAAAGCGCTGGTCGGCGACACCTCCGATAACATTCCCGGCGTGCCCGGCATTGGCGATAAAACCGCCACAATCCTACTGCAGAAGTGGGGAACATTGGAAAATATTCTGGAGCATGTCGCCGAGGTGACTCCTCCGAAAGCCCGAGCCGCGCTGGAGGCGGGCGTAGCGCAGGCACATCAGTCCAAAAGGCTGGCGACAATCGTCTGCGACGTGCCCGTGGAGTTTGCCATACGGCCCTATGCGCCGACGGACGCGGACAGGCAGCGGCTGCGGGACATGTTCGCCCATCTGGAGTTCAAATCGCTGCTGGCGCGGATTCCCCGCCCGGCTTCTGTTTCCGGATCAATGCCGCTGGAGGAGCTGGAGAAGATCGCGCCTGAGGATGCCTTCCTGGCACAGATGGTCTGGATTCGCTCGGCGGAGGAGCTGCGGGACGCGATCGCATCCGCGCAAAAGAGCGGAATGGCGGCCGTGCAGGTGGAGGTGAGCCAGGCCCTCCCGATGCTCGCTGAATGGAAAGGCCTGATTTTCGCGCCCTCTGCGGAGGTCGGCTACTACGTGCCGGTGCGGATTGATCGGTCGGAAGATAGGAGTTCTCTTGGGGGGCTGTTCGAGGACAGTGGCAGGACTGCTCCAAGCAATGAACCCGACTACGCCGCCGCACCTGAAGAACTGAAGGTGCTCCTCGAAAACCCGGCTATTCATAAGGTCGGCCACAACGTAAAGATCGCAGAGATAATTCTCGAGCGGAACGGACTGCGCCCTGCGCCGTTCGTGTTCGACACTCTCATCGCGGCCTATCTATTGAATGCCGGACGCTCCTCCTATCCGCTCATGGATCTCGCGGAGACTTATCTGGGCGTCAGATTGGACACGGACGATGCGTTCGCTCCTCAGGAGAACCTTGCCCGCGAGACCGCCCTCATCTTCGCTCTGGTAGGGGCTCAGCAGGCCGCTCTCCAGCAGGTGGGGATGATGCCGATTCTGAACACGATCGAGATGCCGCTGGTTCCGATTCTCGCCGAGATCGAGCAAGTCGGCCTGCTGGTGGATCACGCCTATCTCGGAACCCTCGCGACGCGCATGGCCGTGGATCTGGATGCGTTGTCGAGGGAGGTCTACACGCTGGCCGGGGAGGAGTTTGCCATAGGCTCGACCAAGCAGCTGCAGACGATCCTGTTCGAGAAGCTGAAGCTGCCGACGGGCAAAAAAACGAAGACCGGTTATTCCACTGGGGCCGATCTGCTGGAGCAGTTGGCGGGTGAGCATGTAATCGCCCGCAAGATCATGGAGTGGCGCGAGGTCGCAAAGCTGAAGTCCACTTATGCCGACGCCTTGAATCGTCTCGTCAACCCGGTGACGGGGAGGATACACACCTCATTGAATCAGACGGTGGCTAGCACCGGAAGGCTCAGCTCCTCCGACCCCAATCTTCAAAACATCCCTGTCCGCTCACACGCGGGGCGTGAGATACGCCGGGCCTTCATTGCGCCGAAGGGCCATGTGCTACTCTCGTGCGACTACTCTCAGATAGAGCTTCGGATCCTGGCTCATATCACTGGCGACCCCGCTCTTATGATGGCGTTCAAGGCCGATGCAGACGTTCACGCGGCCACCGCCTCCACTGTCTTCGGTGTGCCGCTGGAGGAGGTGACCCCCGATCAGCGACGGCAGGCCAAGACCATCAATTTCGCTGTCATCTACGGGCAGAGCGGCTTCGCGCTGGCGGCGACTCTCGGCGTGGACACCTCCACCGCAAACCAGTGGATTCGCGACTATTTCGACCGTCTGCCGGGCGTCAAGCAGTATGTGGAGGATACGACCGCGCAGGCGCACGAGCAGGGCTATGTCAGCACTCTGCTGGGGCGGCGGCGTTACTTGACGGAGTTGAAAAGCGGTAATCACAGCATGCGCCAATTCGCCGAGCGCGCCGCGGTCAACATGCCCATCCAGGGCACCGCAGCCGACATCATGAAGCTCGCCATGATCTCCGTCGTCGACTGGCTTCATAAGGAGTGCGACGGCGGCTGCCACCTCCTCCTGCAAGTGCATGACGAACTGCTGTTCGAGGTCGAGACGGCGGAGGTCGCCCGGCTGACTCCCATGATCGTCCGCCGCATGGAGGCTGCCTACGACCTGCACGTTCCACTCCGCACCGACGCCAAATCAGGCCTCAACTGGTCTGAGATGCAGTCCATTTGACGGGGAGGTTGTGAGTAGAAGTTGCTCGTTATCCCATGAATCAGTGAATGGCGCGTAGCCAATAGGGCAACAGAAATTTGGACTTCGGTTGCCCTAAATATAGTTTTCAGACTGTCAGTTCGACTGCCTGAGCGTCCGTTTTATTTGTGTTCGAGACGGGTC
>JANXLO010000202.1 GCA_025355115.1 Chthonomonadaceae bacterium | reverse complement strand
GCCACCGCCGCCAAACGTCGGCACCCTGCCGGCGGACGATGCCCCCCAAAAGGGCCTGTCGTTTCGCCAACGGCTGGAGACGCACCGCAAAAACCCAAGCTGCGCTTCATGCCATAATAGAATGGATCCCATCGGCTTCGGCCTTGAGAACTTTGACGCCGTCGGCCGCTGGAGAACCGAGGCCGCAGGAAGCCCGGTCGATGCCTCCGGAGTTCTGACGACCGGCGAGAAGTTTAACGGGCCAGCGGAACTAAAGAAGCTAATGCTTCTTCGCAAGGACGATTTCATCCGAAATCTGACGGAGAAGATGCTCTCCTATGCCCTGGGCCGTGGCCTCGAGCCGTACGATCTGCCCGCCGTCCGCCGCATCACCGATGCCGTCAAGCGGGACAACTATCGCAGCAGCACCCTGATGCTGGAGATCGCGAAGAGCTACCCGTTTCAATATCGCAAGAATCTGTAGGACTGGATTACTATCGGTCTTTGCAAGGAGAGTCTCGTGAGCAACAATTTTCCACCGCTGTCTCGCCGCACCATGCTGAAGGGCCTGGGCGTGACCATGTGCCTGCCGATGCTGGAGGCGATGCAGCCTCTCGCCGCCTTTGCGCTGGGCGGGCCAGCCGGGAAAGCCAAGCCGCCGGTTCGTATGGCGGTGCTCTATATGCCCAACGGGGTGAACCCGAAGGAGTGGACTCCAGCCGCGAGCGGAAGCGCGTTCGACCTCTCCCCTGCTCTCGCCCCACTGAAAAACGTGAAGTCGGATCTGCTTGTGCTGACGCAATTGATGAATAGGCAGAGCATCGAGGGCGACGGGCACTACGTCAAAGTCGCGCCATTCCTGACGGGCACGCACATCACCAAAACGACCGGAGCAGACCTGCGGTGCGGCGGGGTCTCGATGGACCAGATCATCGCGCAGCGGCTCGGGCACCTCACTCCACTGCCTTCCCTGGAGCTCAGTATCGAGCCGGTCACCGGCTACGTCGATGCCAATGTCGGCTACACCGCGATCTACGGCTCGCACATATCCTGGAACACGCCGACCACGCCAGTCACCCGTGAGATAAACCCGCAGCTGGCTTTTGACCGCTTGTTCCGCACTCAGACCGGCAGCCGAGGAGTGACGCAGAGGGACGCAAGCGTCCTCGACTCGGTGCTGGAGGACGCGAAGTCCCTTCAAGCAAAAGTCGGAACGGCGGACAGGCACAAGCTGAACGAGTATTTTGACGCCGTGCGCTCCGTGGAGACGCGCATCTCCTTCGATGCTGCTCGACGGGCGGGCGAATATGCGGGCGATCCCCTGGCCCGCATAGAAGTCGAGCGGCTGGGCGGGCGCATCCGCAACTACTACAAGGATCCCGCACACCTGAACGAGCGGAGCATCGATCACACCGAGCAGACGCGTCTGATGCTCGACATCATGGTGCTCGCCTTCTGGACGGACTTGACCCGAGTCGCGACCTTTATGTTCGGCAATGAAGTCAGCGGCAAAAACTTCTCGTTCCTGCCCGGCGTGAACGGCAGCCACCACGAAATCTCGCATCATCAAAACGAGGCCGCGAAGCTGGAGCAGTACAAGCTCATCAATATCTGGCACACGCAGCAGTACGCCTACATGCTCGAGAAGATGCGCGGCATCAAGGAGGGCGACGGCACACTGCTCGACAACTCCATGGTGATGCTCGCCAGCGGAATGCGGGACGGCAACGCGCACAGCCCCTACAACCTGCCGATACTGCTGGCTGGGAGCGGCGGAGGCACCATCGCGACAGGGAGGCACCTCGTCTACGAGGAGAAGACGCCGCTCTGCAATCTCTACCACGGAATGCTCA
The DNA here is from genome assembly GCA_025355115.1 of Chthonomonadaceae bacterium. Taxonomy (GTDB): domain Bacteria; phylum Armatimonadota; class Chthonomonadetes; order Chthonomonadales; family Chthonomonadaceae; genus JANXLO01. The sequence continues at coordinate 4,440 of JANXLO010000202.1, read as the reverse complement.
GTCGCATGGGCGTCCCAACCGCGCAGTTTGGCGACAGCACTGGCGATCTTGCAGGCATCGCCGATACGAAATTCCAGGGACTTCCTGCCAAAGCCTGATAATCACTCAACCGCAAACGAGGCGACCTCCGATCATTCATACTGAAATGGCCGGAGGTCGCCTTTTTGTTCTGTCGGGGCAGTTGATGCTGTTTAGGCAGAGCGTGTTGTCGCCAGTACTCTTACGAGTGCCTTCTGAAAACATAGGCTATTCCTGAGCGGAGGGGAGTTTCGACCGAATGATTTCGGCGCGTTTCTGACGCATTGATTTGGCAAGCTGGGTCATGCGCTGCTTGAGGGTCAGGCGCTTGATGGGCTGTGACTGCCCGAGCTGAAAAGCGTCCTTTGGCGGAGTGAAGACGAAGGTGTCGGAGGCGTAGAAGGGAGAAGTCGTCAGATCGTTGTCGAAGCGCACGAATGAGCCAACGGGCTTCTGAGTCTCTGTTGGCGCGGTCTCCTCCGCAGGATCGCCTACGCCCGCAACGGCAGCAAAGTCGTCCTTTGGCGGCGGAGGCTTGTTGGCTTCCAGCAACGCGTCGAGCTTGCTGCCGACTTTGATCGGCCCGTCGTGATGGGGCAGCGGTCGGGTCTCGATCTCCATTCGGCGCAGGAAGCCGTCGCTCTTGCCAATGAAGAGCCGCAGTTCGGTCTGCTCGAAAGGCTGATCCAGCAGCAGGCTGACTATCTCCGTCTGCGCCCCACGCACATTCGCCTCTCCTCCCATATGAGCTCCATCCACCGACTGTTTCAAGTCTGCGAACGGGTTGGCTCCCATGATCATGTAGAGCTCGAGATTCCCGCCGTTGAGATACGCGAGGCGACTGAAGTCACGGATGCTGCCCGGAGCCTTTTCCCTGGTATAGACGTGCTGGTTGCTTATGTAGGACCAGAACGTTCGTCCGTCGCTTACCCATCGCAGGTCGAACAGTGCTCCAGTGGCGGGGTCGGTCTGGTCGGCTTCAATGAGCAGATGATTGGGCGCTCTGAAGGCCAGTCGCAGATGATGCTGGGGCTTGTCGAGCACGTCGTCCCCGAGAGCGGCTTTAGGCGGCAATGGCTTGACAGGGCTCCTGTCGTGTGGATCGGGCGGCGCCTCTATCGGCACCAGAGCGGAGAATATATCTGTGCGCAGTTCGAAAGCATCCAGATGCGCGTAGGCCTCGGACATACGCTTGAGAAGCTGAGCGGCGCGGGGATCGTAGCGGGCCTCCTCATCGGCAATCAGCGATGGAGGAGCGGAGCATCGGTGTGAGAGGTGGAGATGAATCGGCGGTGCCGAGTGTCGTTTAGCGCTGGCAGCCAAAGACCCTGGCAGAAGCGCCAGTACGAGGAGAGCCGCGAAAACTGAGGACAAACTGTTTGAATGCGAATTTGTCGCGTTCATTCCCCCCCTCACCTTCTCATCAGAAAACGCGAGTCGTCCGGCCTCCCTCGGCTTCAGGGGTTCCAGATGACGTCCTCCAGGGCGAGGCGGCGATTGGCGACTCGGGCCATCACGAACAGGAGATCGGAAAGACGGTTCAGATAGCGAACGATCTCGGGATTGAGCGATGAGACTCCATTCGGGCCATTCAGCTGTGCGAGGGTGACGCACCGGCGCTCGGCGCGGCGACAGACCACTCGTGCGTGATGCAGCGAGGCCGACAGCAGGCTGCCTCCGGGCAGTATGAAACGCGTCAGGGGCGGAAGCTCAGCCTCAAAGCGATCAATCAGCCCTTCCAGATGCTCCGCATGCTCCGGCCCGATACGTACTATTGTTGTCTGGCCCCGCTGGGTCGCTTCCTCTGTTGGGGTCGCCACGTCGGCCCCAACTGCAAAAAGGCGATTCTGAAGCGAAGCTATAACCGCGCGTAGCTCGATGTCCTCCGACTGAGCACGGGCGACGCCGAGCAGAGCATTTAGCTCATCCACCGTGCCGTAAGCCTCGACGCGGACATCGTCCTTTCGGACTCTCTGCCCGCCGAATAGCCCGGTATCACCCTCGTCGCCCGTTCTTGTATAGATGCGAAGAGACATGGGAGTTTACGTCCTATTTGCCTCGGAACATGTTAGCGTTCATCTGAATGTAGCCTTCCCACTGCTTGGGAACATCGCTGTCGGCAAAGATGGCGGTGACGGGACATTCCGGCTCGCAGAGGCCGCAGTCGATGCACTCGTCCGGGTTGATGAAAAGCATGTCAATCGACTTCTCGCCCTCGGTGGCAACGCCTTCGTGAATACAGTCGACAGGGCAAACGGAGACGCAGGATTTGTCTTTTGCAGCGATGCAGGGCTCGGTTATGACATACGCCATTGCGTAGCTTCCTCCTCAAATTGAAAATGTTTTGTTCTTGACACACGCGACACTCGACAGTTCACAGCTTGCGCGGGTCTACTATAGTTTACCCTGAAAGCGCGTCTGATTGGCCTGCTGCGGCCGCAACTCAGTCGCTCTCCCGTACGGAGAGGGCGAGAATGCGCTTCACTTCCGCAATCAGAGTCTCAGGGCCGAAGGGCTTGGTCATGAAGAGGTCCGCGACGCCAGACCACTCTGCAAACAGCGGCGCGTCCTTCGCATGAGCGGTAAGCATGATGATAGGGATGTCGCGTGTGGTCTCTTCCTTGCGCAGCCGATCGAGAACTTGGAAGCCGTTCATCCCCGGCATGTCTACGTCGAGAATGATCAGATCGGGGAGGTCCGAAAGGCTCCGTGCCAGCGCTTGAACTCCGTCTGGTACCGCGACCACATCACATTTGGCGCGCTCCAAATGCAGGCGCGTGAGCCTCACCTGAAGTCCCATATCCTCCGCTACCAGTACCAGGGGACGCGCACGTCCGGCAGGTTTTTCGCTTGGCGTCGGCTCCATCTTTCGCTCCTATCGCTTTCGAACGCCTCAGTGCCTCTTGCCGAAGCGAACCGGGCAGGCGTCGTTAAACCACCGTTTCCGACGGCGGTTCAGGGACATACTCGGGATAAGCCTCTCCACGCTGCAGAGCCAGCATTAGTTCCCGCAGACGCTCTGCGCCACGGTGAGTAGCGGCACTTCCTTTGCCGCCGCCCGTCAGCTCCGCGACTGTTACAGGCGGCCCAAAGCGCACGATGCATTTCCGCCAGGTTGGGCGTGGAATCAGCGACCCATAGGGGATCATGCGGTCTGTTCCAATCAGCACAGTCGGTACGATGGGGACATTGGCGCCCTTTGCGATCAGCAGCACGCCAGGCAACAGGGGCTGTATCTTGCCGTCGGGACTGAGCTTTCCCTCCGGGAAGATGATGACTGCCTCCCCCTGCTTCAGCAGATCCTCGGCTCGGCGCAGCGCCGCTCTGTCCGCCGTGTATCGCTTGACCGGGAAGCCGTGCAGCCACCGGCTGAACGCTCCGATGACGGGCATGGCAAATATCTCCTCCTTCGCCATTACCCAGCAGTCGCGAGGCAACGCGATGGCTACTGTCGGAGGATCGGCGTCGCTGATGTGGTTAGGCGTGATCAGAATGCCGCCCGTTTTCGGGACGTTTTCACGTCCCTCGAACCTTACTCCCCCGCCGCACAGAAGGTGCACGAGATGGAAAACAACCCAGGCAATCGGTCTAATGAGCCAATAAGGCATGAAGAACTTTTCCTCCAGCGCAGATCCGTCAGGATGTTTCGGCTTTAGCCGCTGAGGGAATTATAGCACAGCCTTCCCGAGAACGTTTAGTGCAGCGGCGGGATGTAGTCGCCGTGCGCGATCAGAAGCTCATCCACCATGCTGTGGATTTCGTCGAGAGTGAGTTCCGCCGAGGTGTGCGGATCGAACATCGCGGCATGATACACATGCTCGCGCTTGCCCGTAAGGGCGGCCTCGACAGTCAGGGACTGGACATTGATGTTGGTCTGCATCAGCGCGGCTAGCTGCGGCGGAATGGCGCCGATCTTGGTCGGCTGAAGGCCGTTCTTATCTACTAATACAGGCAACTCGACGCAGCAGCCCTGCGGCAGATTGTCGATCAGGCCCTCGTTGGCGACGTTGCCGTAGACGACACGGGGGGTGCCGGTCTCGATGCTATGGATGATGAGCGATCCGTATTCGTGGCTGCGCTTGATCTCGAGCGGCGAGTCGCTCTCGAACTCGGCCTTCATCTTGTGCCAGCCCGCGATCTGGTTCTCGCACCGGCGAATGTACTCGTCGAGCGGGACATTGAACTTCTCGATGAGGTCGGGGCGGTCACGGCGGATGAAGTAGGGCGTGTACTCGGCGAAGTGCTCCGAGCTTTCGGTCACGAAGTGGTCGAGCCGCGTCAGCATCTCGTAGCGCACCTTGTTCGGACAGCGCGGGTGGTCGGGGCTGGGCTTCGGGAAGCGGCCTTCGCGGTAGCCCTGTTTCAGCACCGGGTAGAGGTCCTTGAAGCTGCCGTCGGACTGGCGGTGTTCGAACTTCAGAT
>JANXLO010000186.1 GCA_025355115.1 Chthonomonadaceae bacterium | reverse complement strand
ATTACGACCTCTTCGAGGCTGGTGTTTCCGGCCCTCTCACCGATGCCGTTGATGGTGCATTCGATCTGCCGCGCGCCGTTGCGGACGCCAGCCAGCGAGTTCGCGACCGCCATCCCAAGGTCGTTGTGGCAGTGGACGCTTATGATCGCCTTGTCGATGTTTGGCACATGCTCGGCAACATACCGGATCAGGGCACCGTATTCGTCGGGGGTCGTGTAGCCTGTCGTGTCGGGGATGTTGATGACCGACGCTCCCGCCTTGATGACCGCTTCGACCACTCGACACAGGTAGTCTCGATCCGCCCGTCCCGAATCCTCTAGAAAATACTCCACCTCGGCCACGTAGTTGCGGGCATGCTTTACCGCAGCGACACCACGCTCCATTGCCTGATCACGGGTCAGGCGAAGCTTGTGCTGTAGGTGACTGTCGGAGACGCCAAGCCCTGTGTGAATGCGGGGATGGACGGCGTCCTTGAGAGCTTCTCCCGCCGCGTCGATGTCCTTGAGTACTGCCCTAGTGAGTCCGCACACGGTCGCGTTTTTGATCAGTCGGCTGATGCTCTGCACAGCCTGAAAATCGCCTGGTGAGGAGATGGGGAAGCCAGCCTCGATCACATCGACTCCAAGACGCTCGAGCTGTCGAGCGATCTCCAGCTTCTCCTCTACGTTGAGGGAGGCGCCGGGCGACTGCTCGCCATCGCGCAGAGTGGTGTCGAAGATATAGATTCGGGTTGCCATGATATCGCTCCTCAAAAAAACTGCTATCGGCCCAAGGCATACAACCAGGAGATGCTGCCATCACAAATTTGTCAGGCGGAAATTCACCGAGTTACGGGTTGATTTTGTCCGGCACACGCACGGACGGCTTACGCAGCAACGCCTTCTGCGCCTCGCTCAGTCCCGGATAGCTGGCGGGATCGTAGTAGCCCGATGCCCAGGAGAGTGGGCCGGGACTGTACTTGAAGAACAGAGTGCGGCGATCGTGCGCGGCGTTCCAGGGCAGAGTGCCGTGCGTCAGCGCCTCCGTGAAGATGACGGCGGTACCAGCCGGACCGATCACTCTGTCCACGAACGGCTGCGCGTGTTCCAGATCACGCCACTCGTTCGGAAAGGGCAGATTGCTCTTGTGGCTGCCGGGCACACACCCGAACCCGCCGTCCCGTGCCCCGATATCATGCAGGTTATACGCGACGACCGTCAGCCCGCAGTGCATGCGATTATCCTGAAACCGGTAGTATTGCGACGGGTCGAATGGCGTCCCTCCGCCATGCAGGCTCCACCCGATCGGGCCTTTGCGCCCTCGGATCACATCGCAGTAGTCGTGATCGAGGCGAAAGTTTTTGCCGAGCATCGCCTCAAGATGGGGCATGATCCGCGGGTTGTCCAGTACCCCGTACATCGCCTCCCCCCACTTGAGCACGTCCCCGAATCGGTGCGACTCCTCATCACCCTCAACCGCAGCCAGACGTTCCTCCACCAGGCCGTTCAGCGTCGTCAGAGTCTCTGCCGACAGGGCATCACGCACGACTAAGTAGCCCTGCAAATCGAATAGATACCGTTCCTGCTCCGTCACTATTCTGTTCCTTTTGCGCTGCAAAGCGAGGAGGCTTTCCAGCCTCCTCGCATTTATAGACTAGCCGCGCCACTCGACGCGGGAGACGCGCTCGTTGCCCTGCGTTTGCTCTTCGGTCGCAACAACCTGTGTTGCTGCCTGTGGGACGCTGCTCTTGACCCAGCTCATCATTGAGCGAAGTTCACGTCCGACCTTCTCGATCTGGTGGTTGCGATCCTTGTTTTCCAGTGCGCGGAAGACCGGGCGACCCGCACGGTTTTCCAAGATCCACTCGCGGGCGAACTCGCCGCTCTGAATCTGGCGGAGGGTCTCCTTCATGGTGGCGCGGACGTGGTCGTCGACTATTTTCGGGCCACGGGTCATGTCGCCGAACTGCGCGGTGTCGGAGATGGAGTAGCGCATCCCAGAGATCCCCGACTCGTACATGAGGTCAACGATCAGCTTCAACTCGTGCATGCACTCGAAGTAGGCGATCTCGGGCTGGTAGCCCGCTTCGACCAGCGTCTCGAATCCTGCCTTTACCAGCGCGGTCGCGCCGCCGCAGAGTACAGCCTGCTCCCCGAACAGGTCGGTCTCAGTCTCTTCCTGGAAAGTCGTCTCCAGCACGCCTGCCCTGGTTCCGCCGATGGCTTTCGCGTAGGCCAGCGCGATGTTCTTCGCGTCACCGGTATGGTTCTGGTGGATGGCAATGAGGCAGGGAACGCCTTTGCCTTCGGAGTAGACGCGCCGAACGAGATGGCCCGGCCCTTTCGGAGCCACCATGAACACGTCGATGTTGTCCGGAGGAATGACCTGCCCGAAATGTATGTTGAACCCATGTCCGAACGCGATGGCGTTGCCGGGCACGAGGTTCGCCTCGATGCTCTCTTTGTAGACTGCCGACTGATACTCGTCATTGACCAGGATCATAATGATGTCAGCCTGTTTAGAAGCCTCCGCAACCGTAAAAACCGTCAGTCCGTCGCTTTCGGCAGCGTCCCAGGACTTGCCGGGCCGCAATCCGACGATAACGTCGATGCCGGATTCCTTCATGTTCAAGGCATGCGCGTGCCCCTGGCTGCCGTAGCCTATGACGGCGACTTTCTTGCCTTTGAGCGCATCGAGATCTGCATCTGTATCGTAGTAAACTTTTGCTGCCATAACGTCGTTGTTCTCCTGCTCTCGTCTCAAGCGCGCCCGGTCATTTCGCCGAAGCGTCGCGTCGATCTCTCACTTGCTCAGCGAACTATCGCATCAGTTCCCGTTTTTGCCTGCCGGCGGCGCAGGACTGCTTGTGCCCTCCGATTCATTGCCTGTGCCCGGCTTCGCCTCTTTCGGGATCGGGGGCGGGGACGCGTCGGGCGCTCCCTGCTCCATCTCCACAGCATCGATTTGCGAGGTTCCTTCCTTCATCAAGTTGCGATGGAAAGTAAACCTTGCAATGCCTTCACCCTTTTCATAGTGCAGGGCGTAGGTGTATTCCAACGTCGCTGCTCCATTGTTGGAGTGTGTTTGAGACCCAGCCATAGTCCATGTCTTGAGAGCGCCGTTCTTTTTCTCAAGCGTCTCAGCCATCTCCTGTAGGGTCGCGGAGGGGAAGTTCTGCTTGCCGTTTGCGGAGAAGCTTGCATTTGCCTTATCGTAGCTGTGCGCCTTGATATCAGTGAGGAAGGTCTCACAGACTTCCGTCGTCTGCATCAGCGATGCGGTCACCTGCTTTGCGGTGCGGAAGCCGGCTGCGCCGAGCATTCCGAGAATCACGACAAACACTGCGACCAGCGCGAGACACCCACCGCAGACACCGATGCCGATCCAGAGGCCGTTATTGCGCTTCGGAGGGGGCGGAGGATTATAAGTGTTCATGAGGCACACACTCCTTATGAGCGAAAATGGCAGTCTCCTCTGCCTCGCGAACGACTAGTTCTTTGCCTCTAGAACCGCATCCTCACGACGGGAAACGTCAGAGGCTTTTCTTCGCCATGCTGAGGAAGCCAGTCCCAGGATCACACCTGCTGCTGCAAAGAGTCCGACATTCAGGAGGAGGTTCTTTACGGTGTCCAGGCCATTAGACTCGGTGATCGCGTTATAAATACGCCACATCAGCCAGTTCAGCGTCCCCAACAGCCCGATCAGAAGGCCTGCGAGCGTTCCCTGCCTTAGATGCCCCGACCGCCGCCCCATCACTGCGCCAACCGCCAGACCAATCAATGGCCCAATGATCGCCAGCAAACGGAATAGCCGCTCGACCGCCGCCAAATCCACTATCTCCTGCAGTTCACCCATTGGAACTCCTCTTCCATGCAGGCCAATGCCCGGCGCCTTTCCTGAAGGACGGGCGGAGGATTGAGCGGACTCACTCCCCGTCACGGCCGCTGCGGCTAGCTGTTTTGGCGCCGCGCGCCATCGCGATTATGCCGGTTCGTACCAGTTCGCGGATCCCGTACGACTCGAGGAGATGCGTGATTTTGTCGAGCTTGTCCGTGCTGCCTGTCACCTCGACGATGAACGTCTTGTCGCTCATGTCGATGATGCGCCCGCGGAAAATCTCCACGACCTGCATGATCTCGGCGCGATCCTTCGGCTCCGCGTTCACTTTGATGAGCGCGAGCTCTCGCTCCACCGCCGCCGTTTCGGTGTAGTCGACGACCTTGATCACTTCCACCAACTTGTTCAGCTGCTTGGTGATCTGCTCCAGCACTCTATGATCGCCGCCGACCACGATGGTCATGCGCGAAATCTCCTCTTTGTCTGTGACGGAGACGGCGAGGGATTCAATATTATAGCCGCGGCGCGCGAACAGCCCGGCGACGCGCGCCAAAACTCCCGCGTGGTTCTCGACCAGAGCGGTGATGGTATGCTGCTGCTGCAGCTGCGCCACTATCGACGTGCTCATGGTATTTGTCATCGTTGCTTTCTCCTCAAACGGTTGTCGCAATCCAGGTTGCCGTTCCCTGGCATCCTACAGATCGAAGGGGGGCTTGGAGCCGTCGTCGTCGTCGTCCGGATCGAGAAGATCGTCGTCCAGATCATCGAACGCGTCTTCATCGGGCGAAATCGGGCTTATCATCTCGGAAAGCAGGTGCGCGTCCGCCGCGATGAACACGCCGTTGACGCCGCCAAGGCCCGGCCAAGACATGACCGGCAGTTCGGTCAGCGAGGCGTTGAAGTGCCCCTGTGCCTCCGCGTAGCCGAGGCAGATGGCGTAGTCCAGATGAAGCAGATCCCGGGGCGAGAGCGGGCAGGCGCTCAGCTGCTCCGTGAAGCCGGAGGGCAGATCGCCGCTGCCGTGATTGGCGCGAGCGTACTCCACGAAGAGAGGGACCGCCCTCTGGAAGTAGACGTGTGACAGCGCGGGGCGCAGAATCTGCCGGAAGTATAGGCCGCTGCGAATGAGGCAGTGGTAGCCCCGCTGGTAGTAGCGCCAGAGCGCGTCTTGTTCGAGTTCTTCGATTTGCATAAGTTGTTTTCAGACCTTTTCCAGTCCCCGCACCGCCTGCCTCCGGCTCGATCATCACTGCGCGGAAGCATGTTCCAAGCCCGGCGTACGGGGACTGGAACCGGCGCTGTTACGCTTCCGTCGCTTCAAGTGCGACGGCGTTTGCGACCTCGACATACTGCGCGAGCACCGCCTCTTCATGGGAGAACGACCACTCGGAGCCGTCCGCGTGGACGCTCGCCTTCACCAGCTCCAGATCGGTCTTGACCAGCATCTCGGAGACCGTCTGGCCCGAGGGAATCATGGGGTAGACATTCTCCTCGGTCGGAACGACGCAGTCGATGACCACAGGGCGATCGGTGACGGCCTTGGCCTTCACCAGCGCGTCCCTCAGCTCCGCGGGAGTGGTTGCGCGGAGGCCGACGCCGCCGTACGCCTCGCAGAGCTTGACGAAATCAGGCGATGCCTGCAAGTCCACTTGACTATACCGCTCGGAGTAGAACATCTCCTGCCACTGCCGTACCATCCCGAGGGATTTATTGTTGATGATGACGGTAACGACGGGCTGCGCATAGACGGTGGCCGTCATCAGCTCCTGTGTCATCATCTGGAAGGAGCCGTCCCCGGAGAGGCAGATGACCCGCTTGTCCGGGTTGCCGAACTGCGCTCCAATAGCCGCGGGCAGGCCGAAGCCCATCGTGCCGAGACCGCCGGATGTCACCCATTGGCGCGGGCGGCGGCACTTGAAGTACTGCGCGGCCCACATCTGGTGCTGTCCTACATCGGTGGCCATGATGCAGTCGTGGTCGAACATCTCGCCTATCTGCTGGATCGCGTACTCCGCGTAGAGCTTGCCGTCGTCCGGGTAGGAGAGCGGGAAGCGGCGCTTCCACTCCATGATAGTGTCGTTCCACGCGTCCGCGGGCCTCGGCGCGACATGCTTCAGCAGTTCGGCGAGGATTGCCTTCACGTCTCCGACGATAGGCACATCCGGCTGAATGACTTTGCCGATCTCAGCCGGATCAATGTCGATGTGGATGATTTTGGCGCCGGTGGCGAACTTGTCCACGTTGCCGGTGACACGATCATCGAACCTCGCACCGACCGCGATGAGCAGGTCGGCCTGGTTGACGGCGTGGTTGGCGTAAGCCGTGCCGTGCATGCCTAGCATCCCCATGCTGAGGCTATGAGTCTCGTCGATGGCTCCTTTGCCGAGCAGAGTTGTAGTCGTGAGAATGTTGGTGCGCTCGGCGAGTGCGGTCACCTCTTCCTGAGCACCGCTGGCGATGGCGCCTCCGCCCACATAGAGGACTGGCCGCTGAGCCTCGGCGATGAGCGTCGCGGCTTTGCGGATCTGCAACTCCGGAATCCGGCTCGACGGGGAGGCGGGCTTGTAGGAGGGAATGATGACCTGCTTCGAGTAGGAAGCGGGATCGAACTCTATCTGATTCTTGCTGACGTCGAGAGGGATGTCGACAAGCACCGGACCGGGCCGGCCGGATCGCGCAATGTAGAACGCCTCAGCGAGAACGCCCGCAAGATCCTCCACCTTTTTGACGAGGAAATTGTGCTTGGTGATCGGCATGGTGATGCCTGTGATGTCGGCTTCCTGGAAAGCGTCTTTGCCGATAGCAGAGGTGCGCACCTGCCCGGTGATGGCGACCATTGGAATGGAGTCCATGTAGGCGGTGGCGATGCCGGTGACGAGGTTGGTCGCTCCGGGGCCGCTGGTGGCGAGACAGACACCGACCTTGCCCGTGGATCGTGCGAATCCGTCTGCCATGTGCGCCGCGCCCTGTTCATGCCGGACGAGGATGTGCTTGATGTCATGGCAGTCGAAAATGGCGTCGTAGATGGGCAGCACCGCGCCGCCGGGATAGCCAAAGATGTGGGTGACTTCTTCCTGCCGCAGACATTCCAGCAGAATTTGTGCTCCTGACAGTTTCATCGTTGAGAATTGCCTCCTGTGAATCGCCAAAAAAACCCCACGTCCCCAAGGGACGCGAGGCTGTTGCTCACGTGGTACCACCCTTGTAATCGGCACGCGTTGACGATACGCGAACGTTGGACGCTTGCGCATCCCACCGACCACTTGAAGCGCGATATCGGGCGCGAACCGGGGAACCTACTGAGACAGTCGTCTGCCCGTTCAATCACCTGCTCGGAGGGGAGTTTCGTTGTCTGCTCTTGCCGCCTCGCACCACCCGGCGGCTCTCTGTAAAGCGTCAGACACCTACTGGCCTCGTCACAGCCTTGCTATATTTCTACAACTGCTAAAGTATAGCACGGTCAGTCGAAGCCTGTCAATGCAGCCGGAGGAGATTTTTGCGCGGCACACCCTGCATGCCCTCCAATATGCAAGTGGAAGCACAGGACAGACATCATGCTCCTCCAGCAGGCCGCCTGCATGGCTGGCTGAGAACATTCTAATGCAAAGCATTGCGAACCCTAAAGGTGAAAAGCGTATACTTCATCCATACGGACTATAGCGTACGTTGGACGGAATGTCACAAGGAGTCGCAATGCGAATCAAGCCGAATTCAAACGTGCTCTCTTTCCGCGAAGCTCGCCGCGCCGGCAGAGATGCCTTCACATTGATCGAGCTGCTCGTCGTGATCGCGATCATCGCGATACTTGCCGCACTGCTCTTCCCTGTATTCGGGCGTGCTCGCGACAAAGGGCGACAGGCATCCTGCGCCTCGAATCTGAAGCAGATCGGCACGGCGGCCATGCTCTACATCCAGGACTACGACGAGCACTATCCCCTCGGTCACGATACTGAATCCGACCCGCTGACCACTTTCGATGGCGGGGGTGATTACGAGCCCCACTTCATAGAACTCCTTCGCCCCTACATCAAAAACACGAAAAATCAGGGCGTCTGGCGATGCCCTAGCGATCCGTCCCCGAGTCTGTCCAAGGCGGGGGACGCAGTTGAGTTTCACGTCTCCTATGCCGTGAACGGATGGTTCGAGTACGGAGAGCTTCTGGCTCAGGTGGAAAAGCCCGCGGAAAAAGTGTATGTACTGGAGAGCACGGACGACGATCACTTTCACTGGTGGAATCTCAAACGCAAGCAGCATAGCGATCCCTACCCCACGCTCGACAAACTGCCGCAGAAGCTGCTGAACGAACAGACGGCTCCCAAACGACATAGCGAAGGCGCGAATTACCTCTACGCCGACCAGCATGTAAAGTGGGCTGGCCTCGCCAGCCTATGGGGCACGACCCGCGAAACCAACGCGTTCTGGCCCTGATGAACTAGCCGCAAATAGGGGCTCAGGGCTGCCCTGCGGCGAGAGCGGCCGCGTCTACTATCTCGACCGGCCCGAACTTCCTGAGGCCCTCCTCGATCTGGCTGCGCTCGCCTACGGCGATGAGCTGGACGCGATTCTTGCCCAGGTATTTCCGCGCCACCCGCTGCACATCCGCCTGCGTGACGGCCTGAATTCGGGCGGGATAGGTGTCCCAGTAGTCCAGCGGCAGGTCGTTTTGGACAAGGTCCAAAGTGCGCACCAGGATAGCTTCAGAGCTCTCAAGGGTTCCCGCGAAGCTTCCAATCAAAGACCGCTTCGCCCTGTCGAGGTCGGAGGTCGCGACGGGCTCATCCTGCAGCCGGTCGAACTCGCGATAGAACTCACGTGCGGCGGGCTCTGTGACAGGCGTTCTGACGCTGGCGCTTGCGGCCCAGAGGCCCGGCCAGCGCCCGGCGCTGAGCGTGGAGTAGGCTCCGTAGGTGTACCCCTTCTGCTCGCGAATGTTCTGGAACAGTCGTCCGGCGGAGCCTCCTCCCAGCACGCGGTTGGCGACCAGGAGAGGAATGTAGTCAGGGTCGTTCTGTCGGACGGAGAGATTTCCGAACTGGAGAACAGTCTGAGCTGAGCCGGGTCGGTCTATGAGGTAGATGCGCGAAGTCTGCTTCGGGGTGAAGGTCGCGCTCGGCAGAGCGGTCGCCATAGTGCCGGGCTTCCAGGCGGCCAGGGCTGCCTCCAACTTCGGTCGCAGGGTTTTGATGCTGACGTCGCCGGACACTCCCATGAGAGCGTCGTTGGGCCGATAGTAGGCGGCGTGGAACTGAGCCAGATCGGCAGGGGTCAGCGCCGTAATGGCTGCTGCAGCCGGAGAGGCGCGGGCGTAGGGAGTGCCTCCGTAGTAGACTCGAGAGGCCAGCTCGGCGGCGAGTCCGGCAGGATTGGTGCGCCGCTGCGCGATCTGAGACTTCTGCTGAAACTTGATTCGCTCGAGTCGGTCGGCAGGGAAGGAAGGGTGCAGCAGTACATCGGACATAAGCGCGATCAAAGCATCGGTCGATTCCGACAGGCCTGCGGCGCTGATCACGGCGGTATCCGGCCCTGCACGGCTGCTGAGAGTTGCTCCAAGATCGGCTGTCTCCTGGGCGAGTTGGAGGTAGTCCCTCGTCTGAGTTCCTTCGGTCAGCATGGCAGCGGTCGTCTCGGCAACGGCGGCTCTCGGCTCGAAGAGCACGCCTGCATGCATCGAAAGCTGGAACCGGACGACGGGCAGACGATGATCCTCCAGAACGTAGACGCTCAGGCCATTCGAGAGCTTGAACATCTTCGGCTTCGGCAGGCGCACACTCAGCAGCTCATGGGCGACGGGAGCTTTGCCTTTTATCACCGCCCCGCCCGTGTTCGGAGGGGCACTTGTCGGGTCTTGAGCATTCGCAGCGGAAAGAGGGAGCAGCGCGAGCAGCGCGGCGGAGCTGCCGAGCGCGGAGTAAAGTCGAGTTGATTTCCGAAATGAACTCATCTTAGAAGCCTGCCTTTCTGTCATCCGCGCTCTCGGCAGCGAAGAACGGCAGGCCGGGCTCGGACTTCGGGGCCGCAACGACGACTGCGCGGTTCTCTCTGTTCAAATACTGCTTTGCCACCCGTTGGATGTCGGCGGGTGTGACCGCTTCGAGGCGCGGCAGAAGCGTGTTGATCCGTCCGGGATCGTTGTAGAAGATCGCATTTTGGGACA
>JANXLO010000168.1 GCA_025355115.1 Chthonomonadaceae bacterium | reverse complement strand
CCTCCTGCGGCGTCAGCACCTCGACCCCAAACCGCCGGGCCTGATCAAGTGCGCGGCGAGCCAGATCGCTGCCGCTGATCCCATTCGGAAAACCCAGATAGTTCTCGATGAGAGAGCTGGTGCCAGCCTGCCCGCCTGGCGCCTCCCTTTCAATCATCAAAGTTCTCAGTCCCTCCGAGCCCCCGTAGACCGCGGCAGCAAGTCCAGCGGGCCCTGCTCCGACAATGACGAAATCGTAGGACATCTCCTCGGCGCGCACCTTCAAGCCCAGCTTCTCTGCGATCTCCGTGATTGTCGGCTGAACCAACCGTGAGCCGTCCGGAAAGAGCACTACGGGTAGACATTCGGCGTCCTCTCCGACTACCGTCAGCAGTTTGCCTATCTGTTCGGCTTGCTCCTTCGCCTCGACATCCACCCACTGGAAGGGAACGCGATTGCGGGCCAGAAAATCCTTGATCGCATGTGTGTCTGGCGACCAGCGGTGTCCAATGACGCGCATCCCGTCGAAGCTCGGGCGGTAATCGGAACGCCAGTCCTCAAGCAGATCGTCGAGGATAGGGTAGAGGCTCTCTTGCGGGGGAGTCCAGGGCTTGGTAAGGTAGTAGTCTATCTTCGCGCCATTGATCGCCTGAATGGCGGCTTCAGTGTCGGCATAGGCAGTCAGGAGGACTCGTTTGGACTTCGGGTAGAGTTGAATGGCCTCACGCAGAAAATTGACTCCGGTCATCTGCGGCATCCGCTGATCGACAAGCATAAGCGCTACCGTCTCATTGCGTAGCTGAAGTTGCCTCAGCGTGTCGAGCGCCACCTGCCCGGACTCGGCGCGCAGTACGCGGTAGTCGGCGGCGTATTTCTGCTTCAGATCACGGTCCACGGCCCGCAGCACTTCATTGTCGTCGTCCACCACCAGAAGAACAGGCTTGCTCATGAAGATTCCTTTTGCGAATCCTTACTCCGCAGGGGCGAGGAGGGAGAGGCTGAACCAACCACGCTCGTCCTGCCGACAGGCCAGAGTCTCCAGCCCCGCCAGCCTACACAGGTTGTAGATGCCGCCGAGAGTGTATTTATGACTGTTCTCCGTATGCAGGATTTCTCCTTCATCGAAACGGAATTTCTCGCCGCTCACGCCGAGCGTGACGGTCTGAATGCATCGGCTGACGAGACGCATCTCGATGCGAGAGGCTTCTGGGACGAAGGGTGCAGTATGATCAAACAGATCGACATTGAAATCTGCATCGAGTTCGCGGTTGCAGCGGTGGAGGATATTTTTGTTGAAGGCCGAGGTGACGCCCGAGGAGTCGTTATATGCGGCCTCCAAAATCCGAACATCCTTAACCAAGTCTGCTCCAAGCAGCAGTCGGTCGGCAGGCTTCATGCGGCTTCGAAGCTTGCGCAGAAACGTCACCGCCTCCGTCTGCTCGAAGTTGCCAATATTGCTGCCTAGAAAAAGTATGAGGCGCGGCGATCCCTCCTCCGGCAACGCCTCGATGGCATCGCTATACTCGCCAGCGAGGGCGGTAATGGAGAGGCTGGGATATTCTGTGAGGAGAGCTAGCGCGGAATGGTGCAGGAAGTCACACGAAATGTCTATCGGCATGTAGTGCAGGCTCGGCTGCTGTCCTAGCAGTGCATCCATGAGGAGGCGTGTCTTGAAGGAGCTGCCGCTGCCGAATTCTACAAGCGTCATATTTCTGCCCGCCAACG
>JANXLO010000160.1 GCA_025355115.1 Chthonomonadaceae bacterium | reverse complement strand
AATTGTTGGCGCAAGGCACTTCAGCACTTTGACGCCACTGACCAGCCCGTCTCAGCAGCCAGAGTGCGCATGAATATCGCAAACGTGCTCACTCATCTCAATAAGTTGCCGGAAGCTCTTCGAATGTATCAGTCAGCGCGAAGCGCGCTAGTCGATGGCATCACTGACCGATCCGTGGCTTATCTTGACAGCAATATCGGGTTTCACCAGTTCATGGGCGGGAGGTATACGGAGGCGCTCAAGTCCTACTCCCGCGCTAGAAATCTGCTGCAGTTTCTGGATCTTCCTCAGGAAGTCGCGCAGTGCGACAGGGAGACGGCAGACGTCTATTTGGAGCTGAATCTCGTGCCCGAAGCGCGTGAGACTTTCGAGCGGGTCATTCCCACATTCGAAAAGCTGAGGATGGCGGGTGAGGCAGCCCGCAGCGAGATGGGGCTTTCAATCGCGCTTGCCGCGATGTCGCGACATGAGGACGCCATGCAGGCCCTCAGCCGTGCGGAGAATGGCTTTCGTCAGGAGGGCAACCGAATTGGAGTTGCCCGAGCTCGTCTGCAACGTGCGGAGTGGTGGAGACGAGAGAATCGTCGAGGGGCGTTGCGAAAAGGCGGCAGTCCGGTCGAGACGAAGCGGCAGCAGCGCGAAGCGACCGCGGCGCTTCGAACCTTTCGGAGCCAGGGCGTCAAAATGGGCGTCCTTCAGGCGCGGCTGCATCTCGCTGAGATCCGGGTCGATGCAGGCGAAAGCCCGGTGCGGACGCTCCAGCGGATATCCCGCGAAGCAGAAATCGATGCTCTCATCGCTCTGCAATGGCGCATCGAAACTGCGCTGGCGCGGGCTTACATGAACGCAAACCGACGTGGTCTTGCACTGAAATACTATCGGAGCGCGGTGGAAGCGGTTGAGCGGGTCCGGCTTCTACTCTATGGCGACGATTTTCGGGTGGCATTCCTGCAGGATAAGATGAGGCTGTACGAAGAGCTTCTGACGATGCTGCTGGAGCAAGGCACGCCAGCGGCGGTGCAGGAAGGGTTTCAGCTAGTCGAACGCTCCAAATCTCGAACCTTGCTTGAGCGGCTCGCAGCCGCGGCGCCAAGTCCCGAGGCGCCGAACGCACAGCGTGAGGCCTTGCTGGCTCGGCTCGAACAGCTGAGAGCACAGCTCAACTGGGACTTCGTTAGGATGGAGCAGGCTGCTGGAGACACTGAACGGCTTTCCAAGGCGGAGGCTGTGCCATCGGCGGAAGTGCATGAGTTGGAGAGCGCTTACCTTCAGGCTCATCGCGATCTCCAGGTGCTCGGAGGCGCGAGCGATCTGCCGGAGGCGATGGATGCGACCCGTATCAGTGATATCCAAAAGCTTCTGGACACAGATGAGCAGATCGTCGAGTTCGTCACCATTCGTGATGAAGTTCTTGCATTCATCGTCAGCCGGAGAGAGTTCCGCATTTTTCGCTGTCTTGCCTCGCGAATTGAAGTGGAAGATCTGGCGCATCGACTGCGCTATCAGTGGAATAAATTCGGGCCGATCACCTTTGAGGAAGGCTATCTATGCCGAATAGCCTCTGCCACAGATGGCCTGCTCCGTTCGTTGTACGACATGCTTTTGGAGCCGCTGGAGGAGCATCTTACGGCCCCTCGCCTGACTATCATCCCGCATGGGACGCTGCACAGCATTCCGTTTCATGCCCTTAGATCCGAGGAAGGATACGCTTTGGACCGCTGGGAATTCGCTTATGCCCCAAGCGCAGCGATCTGGAAATTTTGTCGCATGCGGCCTGAACTCAAAGCCGAGCGTTCACTTGTGTTCGGCGTCAGCGATCCGGACATTGCGCATGTGCAAAACGAAGTCGCTGTACTACGACAATTGATTCCTGGAGTCGAGGTTTTCGAAAATGCCGCTGCGACGCTCGACTCAGTACCCGCCGAGGGCAGCTATCGCTACCTTCACTTCGCGACTCACGCGATATTCCGCAAGGACAACCCGCTCTTCTCGGGGCTGAAAATGGCGGACGGATGGCTCATCGCGCACGATCTCTATAAGAGGCGTCTGGAGTGCTCTCTCGCAACGCTCTCCGCCTGTCGGACTGGAATGAGCGCAGTAGTTCCAGGAGATGAACTCCTTGGATTGGTTCGCGGTTTTCTGAGCTCGGGCGCTCGCGCCGTCATGGTCAGCCTCTGGGCCGCGCACGACGAAGCCACTGCACTCTTGATGGGTGAGTGCTACTCGCGACTGACGCGAGGTGTACCACGTGCAGCTGCCCTCCGGGAGGCACAGCAGGCAGTGCGCGAAAAATATCCGCATCCGTACTATTGGGCAGCCTTTGCCCTTCTCGGGATGCGATAATTCGGCAAGACAACTGGAGCTTGTTCATCACCCCGTCGGCTTCGAAGCCGGCAGACCAGTACATCAATGATTCCATGCTTTCATTCGCTGGATGCTCATAAGAAGGAGACTGTTTTGAAAATACGATACGTTTCACCGATCGCTGTTCTAGCGCTTGCGCTCACCGGATTCACCGCCAAGGCCGATGTCATACAGGGCGAAGTGCTAGTGCATCTCAAATCGGGCGTCGATGTCGCAGCATTCAACCAGACTTTTGGGACGTCAACGATGCTGTCATCCCCATATACCAATTCGTATCGTCTGGCCGCTCCCGCTGGGATCGATGTTACTGCGCTTGCAACGCAAATGACCTGGGACAGCCGAGTGACTTCGGCAGGACCGAATTTGAGCAACCGCTCCCTCGCCGATGCGCCGACTGATCAGTTCATCTTCACCGCCGATGCGGATCAGGCGCAATCGACCCAGTTCATCTTCACGGCCGATCAGTTCATCTTTACCGCGGATCAGTTCATCTTCACTGCCGACCAGTTCATCTTCACTGCCGACCGTAATCCTGGACTCTTCGCGTACATGACGCAATCGACGTCCGCTCTCATCCATTACGGCTCCGTTTCCAAGCAGTACAGGGGCACAGGCGTCATCATTGCTGTTCTGGACACCGGCATCTCCACGCGCAACGGCCTGCTCGCACCTCATGTGCTGAGCGGCTGGAACTTCGTGAATGGCAATAGCAACACCGATGACAGTCCTTCTGGCCTCGACAGCAACGGCAACGGAAATTTCGATGAGGATGCCGGTCATGGCACGATGGTTGCAGGTCTGATCAACCGATACGCTCAGGGCGCGAGTCTTCTTCCTGTGAAAGTGCTCGACAGCGACGGAGCTGGCAGCCTATGGGCCACCACCGAGGGCATCCGCTACGCAATGGCACACGGAGCTAAGATAATTAACATGTCCTTTGGCTCAAGTCAGGACTCCCCGCTGCTGCAGGAAGCCATTCGAGATGCCTGGGCCGCCAATGTGCTGATCGTCGCATCCGCAGGCAACAGCAACACCAATGTGCCCCAATACCCTGCTGGCAATAGCATGTCCCTCTCGGTCGGATCACTTGATGCGGCGGACATTAAGGCCTCGTTCTCAAACTACGGAAGCTGGATGGATGTGCTTGCGCCCGGCGTCGGACTGCCCAGCACCTTTTGGACAGGCCAGTATGCCTCCTGGTCAGGCACCTCATTCTCGGCACCGCTCGTCTCCGCCGAGGCCGCGCTCCTTATGGGAGCAAGACCGACATGGAGCGCCGCAAGAGTGCGCACACGCATCAAGACCAAAGCGGACTCAGTGGATGCTCTCAACTCGAGCCTCACGGGTCAACTTGGCAAAGGCATAGTTGACTTCGATGCCACTCTTACCGGCATCTAATCCGGTCGGCAAGTCGCCAACGCTTCGAGCCTCGCATCTCGCCCTTCAGGGACGAGGCGCGAGGCTCGAAGCGTTGAATCCGCCGGGCATCCGTGGCGCAAAACGCGGAAACATTTTTGGGTTCGTGCTATCATATATAACAGTGCGAGATGCCGTCGAGGGCAGGAGAACAGAACAGGTATGAATCCAAAAAGCAAACTTGGAGCAGGCTGGTTTTTGAGCGGAGCACTACTGCTGCTTGGCGCAGGGGGAATTCTTCCAGCGAGAGGCGGGCAGGGGGCCAAAATCGCTCCGACGAAGAATCAGACGAACGATGCTCAGGACGCGGAATTCTTTGAAGCGAAGGTTCGCCCTGTTCTGTTCGAGAAGTGCTTTGGGTGTCACGGGAAAGCTCGGCAGCAGGGTGGTCTTCGCTTGGACTCGCTTGCTGCGATGCTGCACGGCGGAGGCACGGGGGCCGCCGTAGTGCCCGGTGATCCCGACAAGAGTCTCCTTGTGAAGGCGGTACATTACGACGGCGCATTGAAAATGCCTCCCGAGGGCAAACTCAAGCCGGATGAGATCGCCTCCCTCTCCGAATGGGTGAAGCGCGGAGCGCACTGGCCGGGCGAGAAAACGCCTATCGCACAGGTGGCCGCAAACGGCGAGTATGAGCTCACAGATGCCCAGAAGAACTTCTGGTCGTTCAAGCTTTTCAAGAAGTCGCTTCTGCCCGCCGTCAAAAACAAGCTCTGGGGCAAGACCCCCATCGACCGCTTCGTTTTGGCCAAGCTGGAGGCTAAGGGACTGAAGCCTGCGCCGTTCGCGGATCGACGCACTCTTATCCGAAGGGCCACTTTCGACCTGCTCGGAATGCCGCCCACGCCTGCGGAAGTAGATGCTTACATAGCGGATACCTCACCCACTGCTTTCGAAAAGGTCGTCGACCGCCTGCTGGCGGATCCCCGATACGGAGAGCGATGGGGTCGCCGCTGGCTCGACGTGGCGCGCTATGCCGACAATAAGGGGTATGTCTTCACGGAGGACAAAGAGTATCACTACGCCTACACCTACCGCGACTATGTGATCCGGGCCTTCAACAACGACTTGCCGTACGACCAGTTCATCATCCAGCAGCTCGCCGCGGACCGCCTGCCGCAGGGTGACGACCGCAGTTCACTGGCTGCGATGGGCTACCTGACAGTCGGACGACGGTTTCTCAACTCTCAGCCGGACATCATCGATGATCGCATCGATGTAACCTGCCGCGGACTGATGGGCCTGACGGTAGGATGCGCCCGATGCCATAATCACAAGTTCGATCCAATCCCCACCAAGGACTACTACTCTTTGTACGGAGTCTTTGCAAGCTCTTACGAGCCGACTCCCGCAGCGGTTATTTCACCCAAAAGCGTGTCGGAGCCGTTCGAGAACCAGAATAGACTGCTGACCGAAGCGCAGATGCAGACAAACGATTTGACGCTGGCACAAGTCTCCATTCTCCGAAAAAAACTTGAGACTGCTCCCGCATCTGTGCCCGCAGAGGCGAGCAAGGTGCTCCAGGCGCTGCGAATAGGCGCTCTGCCGGATGACGGTCAGTACAACAAGCTTGTGACGAGCTTCGAGCCTGCAGGCCAGGAGGGCCTTCGCGCACTCCATACGAAAATAGCAGAGCTGAAAAAAACAATGCCCCCCACGCCAGAGTTCGGCATGGCGATGCTCGATTCCAAAGACCCGTTCGATCCCTATGTCTTCATCCGGGGCAACCAGGGGAACCACGGCGACGCTGTGCCTCGCCGATTCCCGCTGATTCTCTCCTGGATGGATCGCAAGCCCTTCAGACAGGGCAGCGGGCGTCTGGAGTTGGCGCAGGCCATCGCAAGCCCCACGAACCCGCTGACAGCGCGCGTGATGGTGAACCGAGTCTGGCTGGGCCATTTTGGCTACGGCATCGTTCGGACTCCCAGCGATTTCGGATTCCGCGGTGAGCCGCCGACGCATCCTGAGCTCCTCGACTGGCTGGCCTCCGAGTTCGTCGCTCCGGAGGGCATGGGCGACAAGTACGCCTGCGGCTGGTCTCTAAAGCACCTGCATCGCATAATGCTCCTGTCGAGCGCCTGGCAGCAGAGCAGTGAAGGCGATGTCGCCAAAACTCTGGCTGATCCCGAGAACCGCCTGCTGTCGCATCAGAACCGGCAACGGCTCGATCTCGAGTCGATGCGAGATTCACTGTTGTCCGTAGCGGGAGACCTGGACACGAAAATAGGCGGCCCGGCGGTGCAGTTGACCACTGCGCCGTACACGAAACGCCGCACGGTCTACGGCTACATCGACCGCGCCAACCTGCAGAACTTCTTCCGGTCCTTCGACTTCGCAAGCCCGGACGCCAGCAGCGCACAGCGGTACCGAACGACTGTTCCGCAGCAGGCACTCTATATGATGAACAGTCCGTTCGTGGTTGAGGAGGCGAAGACACTGCTGCATCGCCCCGAAATGATCGCGGCGAAGGACGACACGGCACGGATTCGCACCGTCTACCGCCTGCTCTATCAGCGCTATCCCGCGCCTGACGAGGTTGCAGCCGGGCTGAATTTCCTTAAAGCCCTGGGGGAGATCCGCCCCTCCCAGACAGCGCTTGCTTCCTTCTCTGCCGCCGCGCCTGCAGGGCTGGCTCCCTGGGAGGAGTATGTGCAGACTCTTCTGATGACCAACGAATTCCATTTCGTGGACTGATTGGCGCAAACTACTCAGGCCCAGACGAAGACAGAGGACGTCTCCCTGCGTTTAAATCGCAGCGGAGCGTCCTCTGTGGGTTTCATGCCGTCTTGCATTAGATGATGAAGCGAGCAGTATGGGAATTGCGGGCGGGGTCAGTTAAGGGGCAGTGAAACGTTTGCAGCCTGGCGACCTTTATCCGTCTCGATCGACTCGTACATGACCGTCTGGCCTTCACGGAGCGACTTGAACCCGGTCATAGTGATAACCGTATAGTGAACGAACACATCTGCGCCATCCTCTGCCTCGATGAAGCCGTAGCCCTTGGCATCATTGAACCATTTCACTTTTCCAGTTGTCGTTTCCAATGCTCCTCCTTTATGCTTCCCCCGCCGAAAGCGGGTTTCAACGCGCCCGGATCGTTGCCCAGGCGTACAGACGACAGCGAACGATCAGCCTTGCCAAATAGGGCGCACCACCCCTGGCAATATTGCTCCAACCACACAAACATGTGCTTTGCATAAATTGTGCCATTTGGCAATAAATCGCGAATATACACGATAAATGCATCTTTTTCACTGTTTTATTTGTGAATATGACCGTTCGTTATGTCGCTTTATATTGAGTTGATTAATTTGACAGTCAGAGCATGTGTGTCCGAGGGTTGTCAATTTTTGAAGTGCTGTTCGAGAAGTTGCCACGAATAGTCCCGGCGTTCATAACGCACGGATTCAGACGAAAAAATACCGTCCCCCTGAAATTTATCAGAGGGACGGCATCGTCAGTTGAAAGATTATTGGCCGAACGCTAAGGACTCAGGCGGCAGGGGCCTCGGCGGCGATTTCCTCAACGAGAGCGGGCTCCGGCACAGCGTAGACGCTGACACGCCGTCGTTTCTTTGCGCCCTCGAAGGTCACGACGCCGTCGATCAACGCGAAGAGGGTATAGTCGCGGCCCATTCCGACGTTTCGGCCGGGATGGAGGGGCGTTCCGCACTGTCGCACCAGAATATAGCCCGCTTTGACTACCTGTCCGCCGTACTGCTTGACTCCGCGTCGCTGGGGGTTGCTGTCGCGCCCGTTGCGCGAACTTCCCACGCCCTTTTTGTGTGCCATCTTGCTGTCTCCTGGAGAAAAATCTGCGCGCTAACGCGGTCTAGCCTTCTATGCTTTTGATCTGGAGTTTGGTCTGGGACTGGCGATGGCCGTACCGGCTGTGCTGCCCCTTTTTGGGCTTGTATGTGAAGCCGCGTATCTTCTTGCCTCGGCCCTGCTCCAAAATCGTAGCGACGATCTTCACGCCGGTGAGAGTAG
>JANXLO010000453.1 GCA_025355115.1 Chthonomonadaceae bacterium | reverse complement strand
CCATTATCTTTGAACAAATGCTTCGGGAGTTTTTTGCTGTTGCAGATACAAGGGGAGAGATAAAAGAGGATGCGAGAACCTATGCCTCACAATTGAATCCCTGGATTAGTCCGAGCGTGTGCTGGCTGGACTCACCTAACGCCATTTTTGTGGTTGGCGGAGATGCAGGCATGTGTTAAGGCTTAACAGGACAAAAAGCGAGATTGAGTATGATAGAACAGTTGCTTGTTGCCTGTGGATCTGTGGTGAATCTGTCCCAAGAGAAGTTAGCTTTGCAGCATGTCCCGTTCAGAATAACTACTTCGGCCAAAGCTCTGCGCTAATCGCCTAGAAGCAGTTTGCGGAGTTCCAGGGCGGTGTCTACCATGTGAGGTGGAGCTTCGAGGGCCATGCGGGAGCGTCCTGCCGCGCCCCATGTCACGCCGACGCCCTGCACTCCGGCGTCGCGGGCAGCCCGCATGTCATGGATCGTGTCGCCGATGTAGAAGGCGTCCGGGACGCGCTCTGCGGGCACGGCGAAGTGGCGCAGGGAGAGCAGCAGACCGTCCGGGGCGGGCTTGGGGTGGAGGATGTCGTCGGCGGTCACAGTGAAGTTCACGCAGTCCGAAATGCCGAGTCGAGGCAACGTGTTCGCCAGCTCCTCGCGGTTCTTAGAAGTTACAAGTCCGGTCGGAATGCCGAGGCGGCTGCCGTCCTTCAGCACGTCGAGCACATCCCCGAATATCCTCTCCTGCTCGCCGTTCGCCTCATAAAACTGTATGAAAGCAGCCATGACCGCCTGCTCGGTCGTGCCGAACGCCTCCGGATCACCGAACACTCTAATCTGCTTTTTGAGAGGAGTACCGATCAGTGCGCAGCGCTCGTCGTAGGGCAGAGTTCTGCCGTAAAATCGGACGTAGACGTGCTCCAGCGCCTCCGCGATCAGCGCGGTGGTGTCGGTCAGCGTCCCGTCTACATCCCATAGAAGGCACGGCGGAAGAGTCTTCATAAAAGTGCCAACTTCTAAACGATGTCCACTTCACGGACGCCGCGATGGATGTTTCCGATGATGTAGGCGGATTCGCCTGAAGCGTTCAGTCTGTGAGCGAGGAGCGGCGCCTGATCCGCCGGGACGACCAGGATGAACCCGATGCCCATGTTGAAGGTGCGGAACATCTCCGGCTCCGGCACATTACCGCGCTCCTGGATCAGTGAAAAAATGGGAGGGATGGGCCAGGTGCGCCGCTCGATGGTCGCGCTGCAGATAGCAGGCAGAATGCGGGGAATGTTGTCGTAGAAGCCGCCGCCAGTAAGGTGCGCCATGCCTTTGATGTCAAACTCGTTCAGGAGAGGCAGCACTGCGGGTGCGTAGCAGCGATGGGTCATCAGCAGCTCTTCGCTCAGAGTGCGGCCCAGCGCCGGTACATGCTCGTAGAGGGAGAGCGAGCTCTCCCCCGCGTCCAGCAGGACGCGCCGCGCAAGAGAGTAGCCGTTCGTATGCAGGCCGCTCGAGGCAAGTCCGATGATGGTGTCCCCCGGCTCGATCTGCCCGCCGGTGACAATCCTGTCCCGATCGACTATGCCGACGACACAGCCCGCGAGGTCGTAGTCGCTCTCCGAGTAGAGGCCCGGCATCTCGGCCGTTTCGCCGCCTATGAGCGCGCAGCCCGCCTCGCGGCATCCCTCGGCCAGACCCTTCACGACATCCACGACTACATTGGGAGAGAGCTTGCCGGTCGCGAAATAGTCGAGGAAAAAGAGCGGGCGAGCGCCCTGTACCAGAATGTCGTTGATGCAGTGGTTGACGAGGTCACGGCCGATGGTGTCGTGCTTGCCGATCGCGATGGCGATTTTAAGCTTCGTGCCGACTCCGTCGATGCTGCTGACGAGGACGGGGTTACGCAGTTCGCTAAGTCCGGCGAGCGCGAACATCCCGCCGAAGCTGCCCACGTCGTTCAGGACGCCGGGGGTGAAAGTGCTGCGGATATGCTCGCGCATTCGGAGCACCGCCTCGTTGGCTGCATCTATGTCTACGCCGGCATCGCGGTAGGTGGTTTGAACTGGCATGATATCGATTCGGGGGCAGTCTATGCGCCGGGAGAGATCTGGTAGCGTGTGAAGCGCAAGCCCTCCGTTAGTTTACCTTCAAACCGCCCGACGATGCGACTTTCGCGGGTGATGGTTCCGCTCAGTGCGCCCTCGAAGCCGACCTGAAGCAGCCCAGCGTTGCCCTGGTTGTCGTGCATCGCGAGCGAGCCGGGCGGCGGGTGGTCATGCCAGGGCAGCCGCGGGCGCGT
>JANXLO010000018.1 GCA_025355115.1 Chthonomonadaceae bacterium | reverse complement strand
AGTGTCAGAGACACCACTCAAATCCTCGCCGTTCAAACTATGGTAAACTAATTTCGTTTTCATTGCCATAGCGAGAAGTGTGTCAGTTCAACCAGGGTCGGGCATACAAAGGAGAACAAGCCATGAGGAAGCGAATTTTTTGGGCGGCTGGTCTGGCGGTCTGGGGAGTGATGGCGTGCGGGGCCGCGTTGGCGCAGAGCATGACAGTGAAGATCGACGCGAAAGCGAACCGGCGGCCGATCAGTCCGATGATATATGGCCTCGCCTATGCCGATGATGCCGCACTCGCCGACCTCAACGTAGCCCTGCACCGCTATGGCGGCAACAACGCCACCCGCTACAACTGGCAGCTCAACGCCGACAACCGCGCCAACGACTACTTCTTCGAGAGCATCGCTGACGCCAGCGCGACGCCGGGCGAGCGCGGTGACACGTTCGAAGCGCGCAGCAAAGCGCAGGGTGCGCAGACGATGCTCACCATTCCAACCATCGACTGGGTGGCGAAAGTGGGAGCGAATCGCGGGAAGCTTGCGGGCTTCTCCATCGCAAAGTACGGCGCGCAGGCGGCCAGCGATGCTCAGTGGTTCCCCGACGCCGGCAACGGAATTCTAAAGAGCACCGGCAAACCGGTCGTCGGCAACGATCCCAACGACGCCAACGTTCCGAACAGCTCTGCCTTTCAGCAGAGTTGGGTCAGGCATCTGGTCTCGAAATGGGGAACCGCGGCGACAGGTGGGGTGAAATACTACCTTCTCGACAACGAACCGAGCATATGGCACAGCACCCACCGCGACGTCCATCCGGTCGGGGCGAAGCTTGAGGAGATACGCGACAAGACTCTCGATTATGCCGCCAAAATCAAGGCAGTGGATCCGACGGCACTGGTCGTGGGGCCGGAGGAGTGGGGCTGGACTGGCTACATCTACAGCGGCTACGACTCGCAGTGGGGCAGCGACCACAAGGACTACAGCCAACTGCCGGACCGCATGGCGCACGGCAATATGGACGCCATGCCCTGGCTGCTCGACCAGTTGCGCAAGGACAACGCACGAACCGGGAAGCGCCTGCTCGACGTTTTCAGCCTGCACTACTACCCTCAGGGGGGAGAGTTCGGAAACGCAACCGACGCCGCGATGCAGCTCCGCCGCAATCGCTCGACCCGCTCGCTCTGGGATCCCAACTACACCGACGAAAGCTGGATCAACGGCAAAGTTCAGCTCATCCCGCGCATGAAGTCCTGGGTCGCGGCTTACTATCCCGGCACTGCCACAGGCATCACCGAGTACAACTGGGGCGCGGAAAATCACATCAACGGCGCCACCGCTCAGGCAGACATCCTGGGAATCTTCGGGCGCGAAGGTCTGGACATGGCGGCTCGCTGGACGACACCTGCCGCCACGACCCCAACCTACAAGGCGATCAAGCTCTTTACCAACTACGACGGCAAAAAATCCGGCTTCGGCAACACTAGCGTCCAGGCAGCCGTCCCCAACGCCGACGCCCTCTCGGCATTCGCTGCTGTTCGCACATCGGACGGCGCGCTCACCGTTATGGTCATCAGCAAAGCGCCGGGCAATAGCTCTGCCGTGACGCTTGCCCTGTCCAACTTTATATCGAATGGCAAGGCACAAATCTGGCAGCTCACCTCCGCCAACGTCATTACTCATCTGCCGGACGTCGCCGCAGGCGCTACCGGGCTGACAGTGACGGTTCCGGCGCAGAGCATAACGTTGCTGGTACTGCCGCGAAAATAATCGCGCTGATCTCAACCTCGGCCCGCTACGCAAAGAGACATGTTCAGAGGATTGTTACGAGCGAGAATTCATCAGCGGACTGCTCGAAAGAAAGCCCGCAGCCGAGCGGGGTCCTTGCGGCCTGGTTCGGCTTCGACGCCGCTTGCGACGTCCACGGCATACGGCTTAACTCTGGAGATCGCTTCGGCGACGTTGTCGGGCGTCAGTCCGCCCGACAGAATAAGCGGCAGATTGAATCGCGCCTTCGCCTCCAGTGCCAGCTCCCAGTTGAACGTCTCGCCAGATCCGCCCATCTTGTCCTTGTGGTAGGCGTCGAGGTGGATAGCCTGCGGGCGTCGGTTTTTCAACGCATCCGCGATCAGCTCGAGGCTGCTCTCGTCCTTGATCCTGAACGACTGAATGGCGACTTTCCCTTGGACTTGCGGAAAGTCTGGGGAGTAGAACTGAATGGCATCGAGGCTGTCCAGCAGCCCGACGGGAAGTGTCTCCAGGGACGTGCAGACCGCCGTCCGCGTGACAAAAGGCGGAATGGACGTCAAAATCTCCACGAGCCCATCCTGGTGCCCCACATAGCGCGGCGACTCAGGCACAAAGATAAAGCCAAGAGCGTCCGCACCTAACATAATCGCTAGGTCTGCGTCCACGCGGTTCGTAATTCCACATATTTTGATGCGCGTGACGGTTTCCATTACTTTAACCTCCATCGCTGTGAAGTTCGTGAATCTGCGCGACAGTCCGTTGGATAAAACAAGCATTCGAAGGCATGGCCGCATTTGCCATCAGCTCGATCCATTGTACCCGAAGGGCGCGATACCGCCGGGCTTTCTCAGGCACCGAGCCGGATAGGGTGAACTCAGCGCCCGGCGCATAGCTAGAGGACAGCCTACTCCTTTGATCGTCTTGACAGGCTTGAAGGTTGGTGAGCCTGACACGGAGTGAAATGCAGGAAACCAGCGAACGGTTGGCGAATCTTAATGTCACCTTTCAACGCTATAGGGGTGCATCATGCTCATCGAGAAATTGATGGCGAGCATTGGAGTCGGCACCGCAACGCTGTCGCTGACGCTCCAGAAAACTAGCTTTTTCCATGGGAACATGCTTGAGGGAACGCTATTATTGACTGGCGGCGCTGTCGAACAGCATATAGAGCAACTTCTCGTGAGGCTGTCGGAGCACCACGCTGCGGGCAAAGATTCGTATTGGAAAACATTGTGCGAGGTAGTGGCAGCCAAAGCCGTTCATATCGCTCCCCATCAGACGCAGGAATTCACTTTTCAACTGCCCGTCCCAGATGCGGCGGAGATCACCAACAGCGACTTGATGACCAGCAGCACCAGGGTTGTGGCGGAGGCGGACGTTCTCTGGGCAGTCAATCCTTTGGCCACTTTCGATGTTCAGATCACTCCAGATCCCGAGATCCTCGTGCTCGACGCAGCCATGAGCGCCCTGGGCTTCACAGCAACACGTGAACTTTTTTCCGAGCCGATGAACAAAACTTTGAAGGCCGTGCAGAAGACCTACATAGCCCCCTCCTCCCTCAGTGATAGAATATCGGGCGCCACGCTGCAAGTGCATAACGGGGAAGGCAAGCTCAGCGGACGGCTGGTTCTGAACCATCGAGAGAATCATCTCGCGGACTATATTAGAGCAGTTGTGAACGGCGACAAGGAGAGACTGCCGCTCGAGCTTCCCTCAGAGCACGTTCTTGGCGAGCAGGGGCTTGCGCTGGCCACCGCTCATCTTAAGCTCATGCTCAACCAGGCGCTCGGTGAAGCGGACAGCAAACCGTAGATTTGGAGCGCTTCACCGGCGTTGGTCAAAGTAGTGAGCGGCGTGGATATGAAGGATTAGCCTCCCGGAGCCAGTAGCCGTAGGCGGCAATCCTCCGTCATAAGAGTGTGCATTGAGAACAGAAAACGAATTTTTCTTGATTCCACGAAGGAGACGAAGGTGCAGATAAAACCCGCTGGAAAAGTCGTCATTTTTCTATTGGTGCTGGGCGTTGCTATTGGACTGTTCAAGTTCATGAAGAGGGTGGCCCCCGAGGCCCAAGTCGCGAACTCCGTAGTTCCGGGGAAGGCGAATCTGGGCGAGAGAACGGAAGCCGCTGGGACGAGCGCCAATGTCACGATGCCGGGCACGGAGCTAGGAGCGACCGACCAGCCCGAAGTAAGGCTGCTGGGCTACGCCTGGAACGCGCAGATGGGAATGCTTTTTGCGACAGGCGGCGCGCAGACAACCAAAGACAGCCTGATGGCGAAGCATCGCGTCAATTTTAAGTTCGGACGGCAGGACGACAACACCAAGCTTCAGGAGGCGTTGGTGTCTTTCGCGACTGCCGAAAGCCGGGGCGAGTCGAATTCGACCAAGGGCGCGCAGTTCTGCGCCATCATGGGGGACG
>JANXLO010000010.1 GCA_025355115.1 Chthonomonadaceae bacterium | reverse complement strand
GCTCCTTCAGCTTGGCGATGGCGCCTTCCACCGCATGCGATTCGTAGAGGCTGCTCTCGTAGAACCATGTGTCGTAGTGCAGCCCGAAAGCCTCGAGTGCCTCCCTCTGCGAGTCGATCATATACCGAAGAGTGGCTGTGCGGAAAAACGCCTTTCGCTCGCTCTCGTCGGACTCAGCGAAGCGATTCCCTGCCTCTGCGAATATCTTCTCGGCTATCTCCCGGACATAGTCGCCAGGGTATCCTTTTTCGGGAAAGTTAACGGCAGGCAACTCCCCTTCACCACTCTCTTGGGTTGCACCCAGTTCTGTCCGTCCGTCCGCAAAAACCAGGGGATGTCCGAGATGCTGAAGGTAGCGAGCAATGACGGATTCAGAGAAAATCTCCATCTGCGTCGAGTTCAGAGCGTCGTTTATGTAGAACTCCCGCCCAACTTGACAGCCTTGGGCGGTCAGCAGATTGCCGAGAACATCTCCCAGCGCGGCGGCCCGACCGTTGACGACGCTTATGGGACCCGTGGGGTTAGCGCTGACGAATTCAATGAGTACCCTCTCGCCAGCGCGGCTGCTGTTCGTGCCATAGCATATGTCCTCGAACTCGATGCGCGGCAGCACGTCCTGCAGCCAGTCGGGCTTCAGATAGAAGTTGATGAAGCCCGGCCCCGCGAGTTCGGTGCTCTGAATCAACGGGTTGTCGGAAGGGATATGGCGCAGGATTCGGGCGGCTATGTCCCGACTGTCGCTGATACCGGTGGCCTTCTTGAGAGAAAGTGCGACCGTGCTTGAGAAGTCACCATGCTCCTTCTGACGCGGGGTGACGAGTGGCACGGAGAAATCCTCATCAGTTAAGGTGAATTCTCCGGCATCACGGGCTGCGAAGACGGCGTTGCGAACGAGGGCGGCAAGATCATCGGTTATCACACACGGACTCCTTCAGAAAACATTTTGTCGCCGCTCATTGGAATCTTTTCCAGGCAAGCCAGACGAGGTAGTAGAGGGCATAAGTCATCGCCATGCCGCTCATGACCTGTATCATTCCGGAAAACCAGATGCGTTGCCGCATGGTTGGGCGAGCTGGGGGACTGTTTAGATAGCGCGTCAGCAGCTCCTGTCCGGCCGAAATCCCGCTGAGCAGTTCTCGGTCGGAAGCTGGTCGCGTCGTGAACCGCTCCTGCAGAAAAGTGCCTACGCTTCTCCAACTGAAGAGAGTGGCCACGATGGCGGCGATTTGAGCAATCCCGCCGTCGAGGGCGGGCACATAGGCGAATGCCTGCGACAGGGTGGAGAACACCATGACGGCTGCGACGAGATTGGTCCCGCATCGCGGATGCGGCCGGGGCATTCGTCGCACAATGCTCGGGATCAGATTTTCGCCGCGCTCCACGGCATGGACTGTCTGATGTTCCGCCGCATGATACCCCGCGAGGCGACTCGCCCTCATCAGGAGCAGAAAGACAATCAACACCAGAATGCTCAAAGCAACCGAGACAAGTCCCAAAAATGGCTGCGAGGCAGGAGGCGCATAGTCAGGATCGAGCATATGCGGGTTGGGAAGATGCACAAGGCGATTCAGCGCCATGCCCGCTCCGAAGATTACAAGGTACGAAGCGCTATAGAGCAAGGTCATCGTAACGCCCGTGGAGACAAGAGCGAGATCGCTGGCTCCTGCCCGATTCGAGCCATCGGTGAGGTATACCCCAAAAGGCGTCGCCATCCCCCCGATCCGTGCAGGCCGGGGCATGGGAGCGTCCGGCAGCAGAAGGTCGGCAAGGCAGACCGTTCCCAGGCACCAGCCCTGTGAATCCACTACAGGAATTTCGCTCAGACCATGCAGCGCGCAAATTCTGCCGATCTCGTCTGGCTCCATGTCCGGGCTGGCAGTGGCGATAGGCGCACGCATGAACTCAGACACAGGCGAGTCCAGACGTCGTTCGCGAGCCTCCCCAGCCTCCTGATCGAGCAGAGGCAGAAGCAAGTTAAGACAAAGAATCCCCTGCATCTTCCCATTTTCCAGGATAGGAAGTGACATCGAGGGCTGAAAGCGCGACAGCTGAAGACAGCGTCGCAAGCTGTCCTCCGGGGCAAGCGGGGGAGCGGGCCTTAGAACGGATCTTAAACTCAGCCTCGGCTGCTCTGTGGAATCGGACATGAAAGGTATCCTGTTAAGCGGCCGCCCGAGCACAAACTAAGCCAACAATGGGTCGGGCAACCTAACCGTTACCGTTGATTATACAGGATAGCGCCGCCATTATGCAAGGTAGCCGTAGAGAGGCGGCAATCAGGCGGTAAGAACGCCGCATGGATATCTCCGTATTTCAGACCGTCGGTTCATTCAGGCTCGGAACTCCAGAGGGGGCCGGCCGCGTCATAGGGTATAATGCGTCAGATGTTCGGTCACGAGCTGTGACAAAATGGAGGAGGCATGGCTGTGACCGTGAGTGCGGGGATGACCAGGAACGACAATATAAAGCAGTTTTTCAAATTCTGCCTTATCGGACTGTCGAGTACTGTCCTCGATCTAGTGATTTTTC
>JANXLO010000762.1 GCA_025355115.1 Chthonomonadaceae bacterium | reverse complement strand
AGCCAGCCTGCGCCAGCAGTTGTCTCGCTTTGACGGGATTGAATCCGGGGAGGGTAGGGGGCTTTCCGCTGCTCGGCAGGCCAGGCGGGAGAACCCCGTTGGCGACAGTGCCGACCCCTTTGTAGGCGACTTTAAGAATCTGATCCTTGTCGATCGCCATCATGATCGCCTGCCGCACTTCACGCTTGGCGAAGATGGGCTGCTTGCCCTCCTGCATGGCGACATAGTTGAAAGCCGCGTAGTCGATAAGCCGGTACTCGCCTGTCAATTTGCCCGATTCGTGATCCTGGGAGTAGCGCGCATTCTCCACATCCACGAAGACATCCAGCTTTCCCGTGACAAAATTGTCGTAGGCAGTCTGCGGATTCAGGATGACGGGGAATTCGATGTGCTCCAGTTTTGGCGCGCCGCCCCAGTAGCCGGGGAACGCCTTGAGGGTTATCTGCTTGCCTGGCTCGTACTTCTCCATTGCGAAGGGGCCAGTCCCGACGAAGGAGTCGGCGTTTACCTGCCCGTCCGTCTTCGCGATAGCCTCCCGGCAGACAACGGCGTCGATTGGCATGCTCAACATGCCGGGAAAGTAGGGCCGAGGTCGATCAAGTGTGACCTCGACGGTGCGAGGATCCAGCGCTTTGACGCCGGGAAGATCGCTCCGCTTTCCGCCCGTCACCTCTTTCAACCCAAGAATTCCGTCAAGGTAGTTGGCGGCGACCGGAGAGGCGGTCTTTGGCGACAGGGCGCGCTCCCAGCTGTACTTGACGTCGTCCGCGACCATTTCGCGTCCGTTGTGGAACTTAACTCCTGAGCGCAGGTGGAATGTGTAGGTTTTGCCGTCCGGGCTGATTTCCCACTTCTCGGCGAGGCACGGCTCGACTTCATTCTTCGCGTTGTAGCGGGTCAGTCCCTCGAACGAATGAACGACGAATTCCGCTGTGTAGAGATCAGGCACTTTCGCCGGATCGAGCGTGGTGGGCTCGATAGTCAGCACGACGCGCAGGGTCTTGCTGGAATCCCCCCCGCCCGCCGAGCCGCCCGGCCCGCTGCTGGAAGTCTGCTGCACGGAGCAGCCCGCCAGCCCGGTTCCGCAGATCGCCAGGAATGCCGCCAGGAGTTGTCGCAGCTTCACAGATCCGCTCCTCTCAATGGGAAATAGCGCACAGTCTCGTAGGATGTTCAGCCTTGCGGCGGACATGCTGGCGCGGTGGGGTGGAGGCTGCTATGGCTGCACCGTCGTTGTTACATGCGGAAGGTGACCGAGCAATGCATCGCGCAGATGCCCGACACGAGGCTTGATCAGTTCCAGGTCACGCTGATAATAGATCGGAACCCACGGAGCATCATTGACCGCGATCTGCTCGGCCTGCGCGTAGAGGGCCATTCGCTTCGGAACGTCGGACTCGACATCGGCCTGATCGCAGAGCCTGTCGAACTCCGGACTGCTGTATCCAACTCCGTTTTCAGGATGGTCCTCGATGCCGTTCACCTTTTTGCTGCTGTGCAGTAGGACGGACAGGAAGTTCTGCGGGTCGAGGTAGTCCGCGCCCCAGCGCAGATGCGAAAACGCCATGCTCTTGGCGGTACGCTCCTTGAGGAACACGCCCCACTCCATGGGGCGCAACTGCACCGTGATGCCAAGATTAGTCTTCAACTGGCTGGCGACGATCTGCGACGTGTCCGCGACCCAGGGCATATCCTGCCGAAACGAGAGCGTGAGCGTAGGGAAGCCCCTGCCCTCCGGAAATCCGGCTTTCGCCAGCAGCATCTTCGCCTGCGCGGGATCGTAGGGAAGAGGAGTGATCTTGGGGGCGTAGCTGTCCATGCCGGGCGGCACGATGGCATTGGCAAGATCTGCTTTGCCCTTCAGCGCCACGCGAATGATCTCCGGCTTGTCGATCGCCATCGCGAAAGCCTGCCGAACCTCCCGCTTGCCAAAGGGCGATCCGGGCGCGTCCGTGTTGAGGCCAAGGTACCAGGTCGCAGCCCGCGGAAACTCCTTCAGGTCGGAGCTCATCTTGGGATCGGAACTGACGCGATCCAGGTCTCGGGGCGAGAGATCGACGATGTCGAGCTTGCCTGCCTCATAGTTGTTCAGGCGCAGGTTGGCGTCGATCATCACGGGCCGCTCGATGAAATCCAGCTTCGGACGCCCGCCGTAGTAGTCGGGATTGGCGGCAAGGACAATTCGGTAGTTGCCTTTGTACTCCGCAAGTTTGAACGGGCCAGTGCCGGAAGCCGAGAGATCCGAAACGACGCCGCCTGTCCGGGAGATCTCTTCCTTGCAGACGACATAGCCTGTCGGATAGGTCATGTTCCCGAGCCAGTAGGGCTTCGGGGAGTCGATTGCTATAGTCAGTGTATAGGGATCGACGACTTTGATGCCGCTGATGTCGCTGACGCCGGATTTGTTGGCGATGCGGTCGGCGGCGCCTACGATGTCCTTTAAGTAGTCCGACGCGGTCTGCGATTTCGTCGCGGGATCGCACGACCGCTCGAAGCTGTACTTGACGTCGTCCGCCGTCATCTCGCGCCCGTTATGGAACTTTACGCCGTGTCGAATATGGAACGTGTACGTTTTGCCGTCCGGGCTGATTTCCCACTTCTCCGCCATGCCGGGCACGATTCGATTCTTCTCATCCCACTTGACCAACCCCTCGAAGATGCACTGGAGAAGGTCAATCGTTGTGCCGTCTTGAACTGTAGCCGGGTCGAGGGTGGTCGCCTCCGCTGTGAGCGCGTAGTGCAGGGTATTCGAGTTCGTGGTCACCACCGCGCCGGAAGCGATCCCGCCGCCGTTCGCGCCGCCTCCGGGAGGCGTTTTGGCGACCGAGCACCCGCTGAGAATCACGAGGCACATCAATGAGGAAGTAAGTTCGAGCGACCTAATGCGGCCACGCTGGCGAGCAGAGAAAAAGTGGAAATCGCGAGACCATTTCACGTGAGCGAGACTCCTTTCAAACATGAGGCCGCGTGTTAATCTTTGCGGACAGACCAGTGCGTCCATTCGACAAAGTGACGGTGGAGTCCTTCAAGCACTCGCTCGATAGATAAAGAGGCGCAAGCAAGACTTGATATCTCTGTCGTGATATGAGCTACATTACCTGTGATTGTTCAGTGTAACTGCACTCGGAGAGGAGCACATGACGCACGCACCTGGTGCAGTTCGGCAGGTTCCCCACTGCTTCAAAATCTCTCATCCCCCGGAAAGCGAACAGCTCACAGATGAAAGCTCACGTCTCCCCGCGATTCGGCATCGGCTTCAGAACGGCAACCAGTCTGCTCGCCTTACTGGCATTGAGTGTTCTTTAAGGGTGCGGAGGGGGCAACGAAACCACAGCCCTCAATTCAGCTCCCACTGCCTTCCTCATATCCGGCATCTAAAGCTC
>JANXLO010000717.1 GCA_025355115.1 Chthonomonadaceae bacterium | reverse complement strand
GCAGTGCTACCCCCTCATCATAAATCCGAGTGAGTATATTGCTTTTCGTGCCAAGAGCACTCTCGGGCGCCAGAGGCCGAACGCCTCACATATTGCGCAGGGCCTCTGCCTGCACACGCCGATTTTCTGCGACCATATAGGCTCGGCGGATTCGCGGCAAATTAAGGCCCATGACCAGCGTGGATATGCCACCACAGAGCAGAAGCGGATACCATATGCCGTAGGGCTGGCCGCTTATTAAGGCAACGATCCCCACGGCGGCTTGGATCAGGCCAAAAGTCACGAATGCCTGCATGCCTCCCAAAATCCAGCGGCAGGCTTTTGCCCGAGGCGCCCACAGTCCCGCCAGACTACCGAGCACTCCACCGCCGCCGAGCACCACACCTCCGACGATCGCCCCGTACCACATGCTGCAAAGCTGGGGATCCACCCATGGAGTTGTCATCAATCTCTCTCCTTCTTCTGCAGTATCTGTTTTTGATGCAGATCCTTGATCGTTTTTGCCGCGTTCAGCGTCACCTCACCCTGTTCCAGCAAATCGGCCAAAAGGTGTGCCATCGGGTCAATCGTTCGGCAGTCACTGAGTTGTTGCAATTGCGCGATCAGTCGGTCCAGCCGCGCCCGCAGGGTGGGATAACTGACGCCGTATTCCGTCGCCACATCTTTAAGGGATCCCGACGCCAGGACAAACCGCAGGACAAATTCCAGATCGGCCTCTTCCAGCGCGAAAAGCGGATGACTCATCCTTACTTCGGGCATAACCCACCTCCTCATAGTAACCTCCCTCTGATGTACCCGTGGCTGCCGTCTTCCCCAGCCAATCTGTCCATGCCTTTGCGAATACCGACCTGAGGGACATCCAGCAAGAACCACAGTCCTCCATACGCGTTCAATAAAGTTAAATTTTCATTGAATTTATTTAAAACGGGCAGTTGACGCGACGTCTCATGTAGCACACGATCCCTGCCGTTTTATGCCCCTGCTCACAGTCGTCTGCAAAGACAGGTGGCATGCCGCAGAGCCAAAAACGTCCTCTCTTCTAAACTGGAAGAGAGGACGTTCTTTTTATAAGGGTGATTGTCCCGACACGCGGGACAGAGGCTGCTGCACTCAAGCGGCAGTGGCGGCTCCCTCCTGTCGCGCCTTTTTCTCATAGGCCAGAATGACCGCCGCGTTACGCTTCTCCAGCGAGGAGAGCGATTTCACCGAGAAATTCGGATCAGGCTTGTACCATTTGAAGCTGCGGAAATATCCGTTTGTCCAGTGGTCGGTGAAGATTTTCCCGTGATGCGCGTAGATCTCCTCGCGCAGTTTGCGAGCATCCTCTAAGTACAGATTATCAAAGAGCGCGACGTCGATTGGCTTCGTCGTGAGGCTGTCGTGCATTCGGGTTTCAGCCTCTACGATCACCGCGACATTGCGTGCCTCTATTGCGGAAAGTTTTGGCTCCCGATAGTCCTTGTGCGGCCGATACCACCCCTCATCCGTGAAATAGTTTTGTATCCAGCCGGTATGAAATCGTTTGCCGCGTCGTGCATAGACTTCGTTCCGAAGCAGGCGAAGCTCATACAGGCTCAAACCTTTCAGCAGTTCAGGCGCAATGGCTGTCTCCTGGAACAAGCCCATGTCGCCGGGCGCGAGCGCCACTTTGCGCTGAGTCTTGACTGCCGCTGCGATCGTCGCGATGTTCTTGCGCTCGATGTCAGAGAGCACAGCAGGAGAATATTTCGGGTCGGGACGATACCAGTAGCGCTCGGCGAAGAAGCTTTGCAGCCAGGGCTGATCGGTGAACGTCTTGCCATGAATCGCCTCCACCTCCGCCCGCATGATCGTCCACTCTATCGACGAGTGTTCCCCAAGAGCCTTCGCTTCGAACGTCTTGTCACGATAGAATTTCAGGTCGCCCGGCTCGATGTACTCGTGCTTATGAAACTCCGCCTCCTTGATCGCATCCATATCGGCTCGCTCGGTGTCGTTCAGCACCGTCACTTTGTACTTCGGATCGGGCCGATACCAGGGCCGAGTCTTGAGCCAGTCCTGAATAGCCGCCTCGTCGAACACCCGCCCATGCTTACCGAAGACTATGCCGCGCATGTACTTCAACTGCGTTGGGGACAGGTCTTTGAGTTGGTCGGCTGTGACAAGGTTATGAACGAAATCAAAGCTCTCCCATTTCGCGAGGGCATCGGGTTTTTGCGCCGCGGCGGGGAGCATCGCTCCTGCCAGCAGGATTAAACCGCTCCATGGACATCGATTCGGCACGAGATGCGCCAGCATTGTGAATCTCCCTTTCTCCGCTACTTAATATTGCCCCCATCGCGCGATGTGCCAGCAAACTGGACTACCCCGTCCGCAATGGCCTGCGCCATTCGGCTTTGCCCCGCCTCACTGCGAATGAAGTCGGCATCACTTTTGCGATTCAGGACGACCATCTCGATCGTGAGAACGGGAACCTGCGAAAAGATAGAACCGGTCAGTGCGCCCTGTTTTCCCCCAACGAACGTTTTCGAATCGCCTCGAACACCACCATTTTTCAGCGTGCCATTCAGCGCCCTGCTCATCGCTCCGTCAACCACTTCCGCTGCCGCTCGGCTGCTCTCCATAATCTCCTTCGTCGGCCCGGTCGTCCCCTCTTTCGTGCCCTGCCGATCCGGATAGTAGACGGCGTATCCCTTATCCTTGCTGGAGTCGCAGTGGAGTCGCACCATCAGGGCGGCTCCCGCACGGTTGGCGATGAGGGCTCGATCCTTGTTTCTGACCATCTGCTTCTCTGCTGATTTCGTCATCACCACCTTAAAGCCCTTCAAGGCAAGAATTTTCTGCAGCTTGAGCGCAACGGCCCAATCTATATGCGTCTCCGTAGTGCCGTTCTGCCTCTCCAGACCGCTGTTGACCTCCGATGGGTGCCCCGGATCGATGCAGACGACCGCGCGCTCCTGAGACATGACGGGCAGACACGCACAACATGCAGCAAGGCAGAGGAAACCAGCCAGAACAAGCACTGAGCGCATTGAAAACTACTCCTAGTATCTATGCCCGGAAGCCCGGTCTGGTTTGAAAAGCCAGGTTTGGAGAGCGGGGCATAACCGAACTCCCCCGGTTGACCGTTGAGGTCTTTGCATCGGAGTTCGAGGAAGTGAGATTGAAGTCCTCCTATGCAGCGACTTGACAAACGGGCAAGGTTGGCCGTATAATCTGTTCACGACCATTGTTGACTAAATCAATCAGATTAGTCAACAATACAGAAAGGAAGGCAGCATGAACCACAATACACATCGTCGGTCTGCTTTTACACTCATCGAACTGCTTGTCGTCATCGCCATCATTGCCATATTGGCGGCGATACTCTTCCCTGTTTTCTCGCAGGCACGCGAAAAAGCCCGTAGTACCGCTTGCCTGTCCAACACCAAGCAGATCAGCCTGGGCTTCGCTATGTACAATCAGGACTACGATGACGGTTTTATGGCCACCGTCTCCGAGCGTCAGGCCCCGTCCACGGTGCCCGATACTGCCGAGGCTCGCGTACCATACAGCTATCGCATGATCCTGCAGCCTTACATCAAGAGCCAGGGCCTGTTCAAGTGTCCCTCAGCTCTGCCATGGGCACCCATTGGGCCGGGCAACTGGTATCCAACTGATTACGGCTGCCATTTCAATGAAGGAAGCCTGGTTCCTGCCAGCAGCAACCACTCTCTCAACTACTCTGGGCAGGCTCAGCCGGACCTGAGCGATTTCGGATTCAATCAGGGCACACCATTGGCCAGCATTTCCTTCCCCGCGGAGTTCCTGATGTGTGCAGACGCGGCGCGTTCGGACAATACCTCCTCGCGCGGCGGCCTCTATCCGCAGCCCTGGGCGTTCGACGTGGCATCCCAAGCCCGTTTTGTCGCGCGCCATCAGCAGGGAGGAAACGTCGCCTTCGCCGACGGACACTCGAAATGGAAGCGCCCAGAGCAGACGTGGCGCTCCTACAGCGATAACGATTGGCGACGCAATCCTCAGCGCTAATCACGTCTGCTGGACTGCCGGGTTTTGTCCGTATGCGGTTAAGGGCGAATTGCGACTTTGAGAACACGGTCGCTGCGGCTTCCGAACAGATCGTACGCCTCACCGATGTTGTCCAGGGAAAAGGAGTGGGTCAGAAGCGGAGTCAGATCCACGCGGCCCGTTCGAACGATCTCGATCAGTCGCCGCATTCGCTCTTTGCCGCCAGGGCAGAGGGTCGTTATGATGCGATGATCTCCCAGCCCGGCGGCAAAGGCGTCGTCGGGCACCGACAATTTCCCGGAGTAGACGCCAAGGCTCGAAAGCGTGCCCCCGGGCCGCAGGCAACGCAACGCGCTTTCGAATGTCTGCTGAGTCCCCAGGGCTTCGATCGCCACGTCCGCCCCGCCTCCGGTCAGCCGTTTCACCTCGGCGACTACGTCCTGTGAACGGTAATCGAGCGCGATGTCCGCGCCCATTTGTCTGGACATCTCCAGCCTATGGTCGTCTCCGTCGATTCCGATAACAAACGCAGCCCCCATCAGTCTCGCCCCAGCCGTCGCGCATAGACCTATCGGCCCCTGCGCGAAGACGACAACGGCATCTCCAATCTTCACTCCGCCCGACTCGGCTCCACTGAAACCCGTGGAGGCGATATCCGCCAGCAGAACGACCTGCGAATCGCTGACGCCATCGGGAATTTTGGTCAGGTTCGCTTGAGCATAGGGCACCAGGAGATACTCGGCCTGCGAGCCGTTGATCGTGTTGCCGAACCGCCAGCCACCGATTGCATCATATCCGTCGCCATGTCCGCACTGAGAAAGATGCCCGGACAGACAGCCGCGACACTGGCCGCAGGGCGTGATGGCTCCAACCACCACACGGTCGCCTATCTCGTACCCCGTGACGCCTGGCCCCAACTCTGAGATAATGCCCACTGGCTCGTGACCGATAATCAGACCCGGCTTCACAGGGTATTCACCCCGCAGGATATGCAGATCCGTGCCGCAGATGGTCGTCAAAGTGATCTTGATTACGGCCTCTCCGACTCCCGCGCGAGGCCGCGGCACCTCTTCGATGCGAATGTCATTTACTCCGCAAAAGATGTTTGCGCGCATTGTCTGCATGAGGTACTCTGTTTTCTGCCCTGTCTCGGGTCTCCGGGTAGTTCTTTGAGTCGATCTGCCGCCAGGGTTGAGGGAAACTCATTTGCGTCATGTGAACCTCTGGCTCTCCTCCACGAAGGGTGGACATCACCCATGTATGAGGTGACGCTCTCGCGCAGCCTTCTTCAGGGCGTCGCGAAAATCGGGATGCGCTATGGCGATGAGCGAGAGGGCGCGCTCCCGGATGCTCTTGCCATGCAGAAACGCGACGCCCCATTCTGTGACGACGTAGTGCACATCGCCCCGTGAGGTGACGACGCCTGCGCCAGGCATAAGGTTCAACGCAATTCGTGAGACCTTCGTGCCATCGGGCAAGTTCGCGGTGGAGGGAAGCGCCACAATCGGCTTGCCTCCCCGACTTCGAGCCGCACCGCGCAGAAAGTCCACCTGCCCGCCGATGCCGCTGTAGAAGCGTTCGCCAATAGAGTCGGCGCAGACTTGCCCGGTCAGGTCTATCTCGATGGCGCCGTTGATGGCGACCATTTTGTCGTTCTGAGAAATGATAAAGGGATCATTGACGACTTCGGACGGGTGGAACTCGACGGACGGGTTGTCATCGACGAAATCGTAGAGGGCGCAGCTTCCCATGCAGAAAGAGGTGATGATCTTGCCGGGAAAGAGTGTTTTACGTCGTCCTGTCACAACTCCTGCCGCCACGAGGGACAACAGGCCGTCACTGAACATCTCCGTATGGATGCCCAGGTCCCGCTTGTCGGTCAAGCACGCAAGCGTCGCATCAGGAATTGCGCCGATGCCCATTTGCAGCGTGGAGCCGTCCTCGATGAGGTTGGCGATGTGCCGGCCAATGCGCATCGTTGTCTCCGTCTGGCAAGGCAGCGGCAGCTCCAGCAGCGGGCAATCGCTCTCAACGAACGAGTCTATCTCGCTCACATGCAGGAGGCTATCGCCTAGGGTGCGCGGCATCCTATGGTTCACTTCGGCGATCACGAGCGGGGCACTCTCGACAGCGGCTTTAACCACATCCACGGAGATGCCCAGGCTGCAGTAGCCGTGCACATCGGGCGGCGAAACCATAATCAGCGCTACATCGATGGGGAGCTGACCACTGCGAAATAGGGCAGGGATCTCTGACAGAAACATAGGCGTATAGTCGGCCCGGCACGCATTGACCGCTTCACGAACATTGGCCCCTATGAAAAAGGCGTTGTGGCGAAACTGCTTCTCGAATCGAGCCTCGGAGTAGGGCGCCTGGCCCAGCGTCATAATATGAACGATCTCTGCGGCTACTAGCCCGTCCGCATGTGCCGTCAACGCGGCCACGAGCGTCTGTGGCTCCGCGCAGTTGCTCCCCACGAACACACGCTGCCCCGATACGATGGGAGCGACGGCACTGGCGGCGCTGGTCTGCCTATCCTGGTAGAGAGTCTGCCAACGACGCCCTTTCACCCCCGCTACCGGCAGAGGCTGCGGCAATCGGGAGTTCGCAGGCGGTTCATGAGTTGCGCTCAATTGTCTGTCTCCACGCTCACGAGAATCACTGTTGGTGAACGAAGCCCTGGCTAGACGCGACCCTGGCCCAGATCCAACAGTTGATGCTCTATTATGCGTGTACCGCTGGCTGCTGGCATCCGCAGATTGACGTATTATGCATGAGGGATATAGAAAACAGGCGGCCCTTCGCTCGGCATCTCAGGCTTGCTTACTGGGAGAGTGGCGATTGAGCCACTGGATTTCTTGCCTGGCGGCAGCTAGAACAGCTTTGAACATGGCGGCGAGGGGAGGGCCTTCACTAAAGGCGGCTGCGATGGCGTATAGCGCGGGCAGGGAGAAACGCCTTTCGTTCGAAATGGCATAGAGCGGCTCCCAGAAATCCGGCCGAAACTTTGCCTTGAACGAATCCAGGCCATCGAAATTGTAGAAGCGTCTGCCGTGCGCCCTGATCAGATCGAGCAGCAGGCTCAGCCAGGAGGCATCGGCTCCACGATCCGTTCCGGCCCGTTTCGACAACGGGGCAAGCCCAAGGGTGACATACTCTGCGCCGCTCTCTGCCAAAGCCCGCATCGCCGACCCGACCAGCAGCTCGGCCGTTCCGTTTGGTGCCGACTTTCCCCGGACGATCTGCTCGATCAGCCAGCCGCAACGATCTGGGATCGGGGTGGCGATCAGAAAGCCGACGACTTCGCCCGCATTCTGCGCGACGAAGAGACGGCGATCATGCAGCCGCGTCAGGTCGACCGGCTGAGTCATAAATCGCAAAGAGGGCAGCGGGCGGGAAGACGCCCACTCCTCCAGGCAGGCGATAAGGCTGAGATTGCGGGCCGCCGCCTCGCCCGGCCACTCCTCCACTTCCACTCCTTTGTTGCGTGCCCGGCTGATCTGTGCTCGGAGGGAGGCGTGCTTCGCCATCAGCTCTGTCCATCCCTGCGGATTCCATGCTGGCTGCGCGCCGATGACGATCTCCGAATGGCCTGGGAGCTCCAGCATTACAGCCCTAAGTCGCGATGCCGCACCGAAATAGCAGACTTTCTCGCCCGCCAGCGATGCCTCGTTCTCGAACTCCTGAACTGCCGATGCCAGCTTCGCCTCCTCGCAGACTGGCGCGCCTGCGACGACCCGAAATCCCCCGCGCCGCACATACCCTACGACGGCATCCCCGGCGGAAGAGAACCAGTGCTCCATCTC
This sequence comes from Chthonomonadaceae bacterium, assembly GCA_025355115.1. Classification (GTDB taxonomy): domain Bacteria; phylum Armatimonadota; class Chthonomonadetes; order Chthonomonadales; family Chthonomonadaceae; genus JANXLO01. The sequence continues at coordinate 3,452 of JANXLO010000717.1, read as the reverse complement.
CGGGTTCAGTATCTGATAAGCAGCCGAGTTCCATCCGCAGCGAAATACGAGATCTCTAACCCGCTGCATTGAATTCACACCCGACGCGAATCCGCCACCGGTCGTCGTGCTCCCCGCTGTTTGATCACTTTGGCTCAGATCGGAGGAACGGAGAGGTGCGGGAAGCGCTGTCAGACCGCGATTCTGCGCCAGGCGAACACAGCGTGCGACGCTATCGCAGACTTCATCGGGCCGAGTGTGCATCAACTGATGACCAACGCCCCGCAGCAGACAAAGCTCCGAACCCGGAATCTCGCTGTGAAGCCGCTGAGCCTGATCGCTCACGGGCAAGATTCCGTCTGCCTCCCCTGCAACAATCACCAGCGGGACGTCTACTTCTTTATAGCGAACGCTCGCCTCGCAAAGCGCCTTGCGATCCGCCGTGTTCTCCCTTGCGAATACTTTCACCTGTCGGGGCCAGCGAAGCCAGCAGGCAAGGGACTGCCTCGCATACTCTGCGGGAACAGGGTCGGGAAGGAATGCACGGCGGAGTTCGGAGCCTATGACCGCTCCCTTGACCAGCCGATTGAGCGTCCAAAGGGCGAGATCACCGAGCAGGGGTACACGTGGGGCATAGAGCAGTGGAGAGGGAGAGGAGGAGGGTGCATAGACCCAGGGGGCGAGCAGCACCAACCCTGAAAGCTCCTCCGGATACTCCAGGGCATACATCATGAGAAGCAGTCCGCTCCAGGAGTGCCCGACGAGCACTGGGCGCTTCACGCCAAGCCTGCAGACAGCTTCATGGATAAGTTGCAGTTGCACCTTCGGGTCGGCCAGGGCATGGTACGGCCCCTCGCTGTACCCATGCCCTGGCCGGTCGAATACGAACACTTCGTAATCTCTGCTCAGCGTCTCCAGCACGGTGTCGGCGAAATCCAGCAGCGATCCGTCGCTGCCGTGCAGAAGCACCAGAGGCGGCCCGGCCCCGCGCCGCAAATAGTGCAGACGGGTGCCGTCCACTATGACGAACTCCCCGCGCGGAGGATAGTCCCGTTCTGCCTTGCGCGCCGACATCACCGTCCACACCGCCAGCGCCGCCGCTGCGATCCCGCACAAGAAAAGCCAGATCATACTTCCCTCTACGTGGTCCAGGGATTAAGCGTTCATTGCTGCCCCTACCGATCGAATAGAGGTGATGGCTCGCTCGATGTCCTCCGAGTCGATGTCGAGATGAGTGACGAGACGAATGCGGTTGGGGACAGGGCGCACGCCAGGAGCACCTGGAGCACGTCGTCCTGCTTCGGACTTCGCTACATAGATAGTTGCGGGAGCACCGCAGAGGATGTCGTGCGCGGCAAGTCTTTCGGCGAACTGTGAGGCGGGAACCTGGGTGCGGAAATAGACCATATTGGTGGGGATTTCGTGCTTCTCCAGTGTGAGCCCGGGGGCGTCGGTGAGGCCATCCGCAAGCCGTCGGGCGTGACGATGGTCGTCGGCCAAACGAGCTATGTTGTTGTCGAGAGCGTAGAGTCCCGCCGCAGCCAGAATGCCTGCCTGCCTCATGCCTCCGCCCAGCATCTTGCGGAAGCGCCGCGCTCGCTCTATGAAGGCTTCCGTCCCACACAGCACCGATCCGACCGGGCAACCCAGCCCTTTGGAGAGGCAGAATGTTACGCTGTCGGCGCAGGCGGCGAATTCAGAAGCAGGCACGCCGGAGGCCACGACTGCGTTGAAAAGCCGTGCCCCATCTATATGCACCGAGAAGCCGCGCGAGCGAGCCAGTTGAGCGACCGCCAGATGGACGTCCAGTGGGATGACGGTGCCGCCTGCCCGGTTGTGCGTATTCTCCAGAATGAGGAGGGAAGTACCGGGGGTGTGAAGGTCGGCGGAATGAAGGCAGCCTTCGATCTCCTCCACGTCCGGGATACCTGCCCTGCTGCGAAACTGCCGCGTCAGAACATGAGCCAGCGTGGCGGGCAGGCCGACCTCGTAGAGCATGGAGTGCGCGTCCGTGTCCATCAGCACCTCGTCACCAGGACGGGTGTGAGTCATGAGCGCCAGCGCGTTGCCCATCGTTCCGGAGGGCACGAGGAGTCCCGCCTCCTTGCCCAGCAGCAGCGCGGCCCGCTCCTGGAGCGCATTGACTGTCGGGTCGTCCTCATAGACATCGTCGCCAACTTCGGCCTCGGCCATCGCTCTCCGCATCTCAAGTGAAGGCCGAGTGACGGTGTCGCTTCGCATGTCTATCGTCGAATGCATTCCAAACTCCTCTTGCCAAAATCAGCCTAAATCCCAGAAATCCTGGTTCAGACAATCTCGAAATCGTACTTGAGCTATTCTGTTGGCAATCGATGCACTACTGGAGCCTCTTGTGGAGTTCAGCGGGCTTCAGGACGGTGATGCGGAACGTCTTGGAATCAACAGTGATCATTTTCTTTTCACGGAAATGACGCATGACCTGATTGACTCGCTCGCGGGATGCGCCTACCAGATCGGCGATATCGCCCTGCGTCAATCGGATCGGGATAAGCACTGAGTCGTCCGCCTGTACCATGCCGTACTGCTCCGCGAACTCAAGAAGCTGCCGAGCGACGAGTCCGAAAACATCGAGGGTACAGTGCGCATGAATGCGGACATTGGCGCGGCGTGTCCGTAGGGCCAGGATCCTCAGCAGATTCATCGCGAAGGCGGGAACGGTGGCGATGAGTTGGTTAAAAGTAGCCCGGTCGATGGAGACCAGAGTGGTCTCCTCCTGGGTAACGACGTCGGCAGAGCGGAACTGCGAGTCGATGAGGCTTAGTTCGCCAAAATTCTCTCCGGCAGCCAGCACCGCGAGAAACACCTCGTTGCCGTCGGAGCCAACCATGGAGATTTTCACGATGCCGCTTATGATGACATACAGTGTTTCGCCGGAGTCCTCCTGATGGACGATCGCCTCCTCTGTTTTATACGAGCGTGAACGGGCATGGCTGGCGACAAAGGCAAGCTGGTCGGGCGTGAGCCCTTCGAATAGTGGGATTTTGCAGAGTTGTTTGGGATCAACGGGCATGTTAGTCACCGCTTTCTTCGGTCGTCGGCTGCCGGAATGCAGGCTTGCGGCCACTATTCGTAGCATCTCTTACGGAAAAGGCAACGACCCGGCCAAAAGCAGTGCAAAAGACTAGAGATGGGGCTGGACAGTTACTGGCTTTACCAAGATTATAAACGTTCGTTATCTTCTTGTCAAGAGTTTATCGTGTGAACAAAAGCGCAGTTTTTCTCCGCGACTCAGCTATGCAGGGGCCATCATCTGGATTACCCCGCAGGGATGCGAGGCACTCGCAAGGAATTTACGAGTGGCCGACGAACGTAATGGACAGACTGCCCCCTACTAGAGGAGACCCAGATGCCGGAAGAGATCGAAATCGAAACGAAAAACCTTCAGGAGACGATAGACGAACTGCGTGAAGAGCGACAGGAGCGTGAGAAGGAGG
>JANXLO010000700.1 GCA_025355115.1 Chthonomonadaceae bacterium | reverse complement strand
GAAGACGTTTGCCGTTTAATCCAGGGGTTTTCAACCTCCAGATACTGGCTCCGGTGTAGCCATATTGGGATAGGCTCTTAGGATCAGCCGTAGTCAACATGCGTTTAGAAGTTTGCCCGCTTGCGGGATTAACTGCCGATTGTGTCCAGTTCCTCGATGGCGTCAGGCGGCAGATGCAGGCTCGCCCCCGCCACGTTTTCATGCAGATGCGCGACGGAAGATGTCCCTGGGATAAGCAGGATGTTGTGAGAGCGCTGCAGCAGCCAGGCGAGCGCGACGGTCATAGGTGCGGCATTCAAGCGCACTGCAACTCGTGAGAGCGTCTCTGACTGGAGCGGTGTGAAGCCGCCCAAAGGGAAGTAAGGCACATAGGCGATTCCCTGCTGCGCCAGGGAAGCGATGAGCGCGTCATCACTCCGGTTGGCGATATTGTAGAAATTCTGCACACAGATAATTGGAGCGATGGACTGCGCCTCGGCGATCTGCTCGGCGGTGACATTGCTGACTCCGAGGTGTCTGATTAGCCCCTCACGCTGCAGCTCGGCAAGCACAGTGAATGGCTTAGCCAACGTGCCGCGAGTCGGTGCGGTGAACCCGCCGACCCGCAGATTCACGACATCAAGCGCGTCGAGGCCAAGGTTTGCGAGATTGTCCGAAACGGCCTCACGCAGCTGTTCGGGAGCGAGAGCTCTGGGCCAGCCGCCGTTTTCGTCCCGTCGCGCACCCACCTTCGTGACTATTCTCAGCTGCTGCGGATAGGGATGCAACGCCTCTTTGATCAGTTGATTCGTGATGTGCGGCCCGTAGAAGTCACTGGTGTCGATGTGGTTGATGCCAAGCTCGGCGACCTCGCGAAGCACGGCCAGCGCTCCCTCACGATCTGCCGGCGGGCCGAACACCTGCGGCCCCGCAAGCTGCATTGCGCCATATCCCATGCGCGTAACTGTGAGGCCCTCTGCGAGCGTGAACGATCCTCCCGGCAGTTTCGAAGCAGATGCGGTTTCATTCGTCATTGTTTTCTCCTTTGCACAGCCCATTATTCCTCTGATACGAATGGCAAAAGGGCGCAATGCGCAGGAAGATTGTCGAAAGCTATCGGAAACGTCTGAAAGCACAGCTATGCATGAGTCTCCTCGCACTCCTTTGAACCGGAGCTATAACAGGCGGGACGCCCCTGTAAAAGCTAGTTTGTGCTGACCACAAGTCTTTGATTTGGGACGAAACTCATGTCAGGATTAAATACAGCTAAGGGCTATGCGCGTCAAGGCAAACCAGTGGCGATGCCTGCCAAGTTGTCCCTGCTCCAGCCCTGACTTACAAATTTCTGGATATAAGCGACGGTGACGTAGCCGAGCGTGGAGTAGAGTACCTGACCCATTGCCGTCGCGACAATTACGCTTTGCTCCGCCCCTAGTTTTGCCGCATCAGCATGGATCCGGTTCATCAACGAAGTGGCCATTCCCTGCCTGCGATAAGAGGCATGAGTGCAGAGCGGCTCGATATTGACGGCAGCATATCCAGGCAGGATGGCTCTGGCCGTGCAGACGCACTGCCCGTCCTGCTCGATGTAGTAGTGGCGGAGTTTGGGGTCCTCCAACTGCTCAGGCTTGAGCTGACCGTGAGGTTCATCAGCATCGATGACCGAGTTGTAAAACGAGCGCTGATGCTCCGTCTCGACGTAGTGGACGAGATGGCGCTCTTCAGCGGGCTGGAAGGCCTTGAAGTCTCGGGTCATGACGATTTCCATAGGCTCATTTGGCACGGTCTTATAGTCAAGAGCGGCATACGGAGCGATCACGCCCTCGGGATCGTCGGTGACGACCGCAATGAGGTGCGCGCCGGGATGATAGGCTTGCACGCTTGCAACGACCTCGTGAGGCTCTATGTCCAGTGCCTGAAAGGCATCTGTTTCCCACCAAAGCGGCTTGTCATAGTGAATGCAAAGGAGAGGCCCAACCTGACTGATGCGCGTTCCGCTGACATAGGAAAGGATATGTTCGTTTGCGGCGTTGGCAACTCGCATAGCTTTGCGTACGACGGTGATGCTCGACATAGCTGTCTCCTGGCTCCTGCGATTGCAAATCTGTGGTCGATCGTTGAAGATTTTTGTTTGTAAAAAAGACCGGCCCGTTATTGGGCCGGTCTTTATGGAAATTCGCCTTGCTGACCGTTATCGGCGTGAAATTACGACTTGTCTCCGTAGAGCACCTGGATGTAGTTCACCTGGCCCTCGTGATAGACCGTGTTCCAGAGGAACAGATCGATGGCGAAGTCAGCCCATGTGGTGGCTTTGCCGTCGTGAACTGGATCTGTCGTCGGGTCGCCCAGTTTGTCCGCAGGGAAATTCGCGATAGCCGACGCGAGCGCCTCGGTGGAAGATTTGAGCCACGCAAGGCAGTCTGCTTTGTTGCGACGGGCGTCCGTCTCGGTTTTGTAGTCGTCCCAATTAATGGTGGGCATCTGGCCACTACGATAGCCCTGCGCTATCCACTCGTTCAGATAGGCGCATTCCAAAGCCTGATCGAGAGCGTCACGGCCTTTGTTGCCCTCCGTCTCCGGGTGCCAGATGAGGCGGTCATCCGGCATCTTGGCGACGGCATCATGCAGAGCGCCGCCAGCGGTGCGGATTTTGGCTCCCAGGAACTGGGGCAAGTTGATTGATGACATCTTCGGCCTTCTCCTCTTCTCTAAACCGTCATGAAATTCCAGGGCGGCGGTGACACAGCGTAGGCGTGTGTCGGCCCCGGTTCAAGCAGGCTGTTCGCCACGTGCTGCCCGCATTCCTTCGCTTGATCAGCAGCGTTCAGTACTTTGCCTGGAAACTCACGGGTGCGATGGAACCGTTATGGAGGTCGAGGCGGTTGCCATCAGGCGAGAAGGCGACAGTCGTGCGCCAATTGTCCGCGCCCCCAATGCTGATGGAGAGCACGTCCCGTCCCGTCTCCGTCTCATACATTCGCGCATGACCGCCGTAGCTGCCGATAATGATGCGGCGACTGTCAGGCGAGAAGGCGATATCCATACTGTCAGGCCGTATGCCGATTAGTTCGGTTATCTTCTTGCCATTGATGCCATCCCACAGGGTGAGCGCATTGCCCATGATGCAGATTCTGCGGGCATCCCCAGACATCTTGAGGCCCGTCAACGAGGTTGCTTGCCCCGCCAGTTTGCAGACGAGCCGCCCGCTCTGAGCATCCCATACAAAAGCAAAGCCATCGGCCGCGCCCGTGACGATCCGCCTCTCGCCGCAGTGAAATTGGACTGTGGACACTTTCCCCGTATGTCCCCGGAGCGTATACATCAGCTTGCCATTGGTGATGTCCCAGACTTTCGCGGTGGCATCCGCGCTGCCGCTAACCAATCTGCGGCTGCCCTCCGAGAAGTCTAGTGCGGTTACGGAGGCGGCATGGCCGTCCAGGCTGCAGACTCGTTTGCCTGTCAGCGCATCCCATACCTGCACCGTTCGATCACCCGTGGTAGCAATCCGCGTCTTATCCCTGGAGATTGCTACCAGCGTGATATCTGCACCTGTCCCCTCCAGAATGCACTGCTTAACGCCAGTGACCACCTGCCACACCTCTGCCCTCGCCCCAAGAAGGCGCACAGCCAGAAGTCCGTCCCATGAGCGCGGCGGGAACGCCTTGAGGCTCATCCCAGTCAGCCGAAATGGAAGCTTCGGCGCCGCCTCGTAGATGTCGTCGGCCTTTGGTTGCTTGACAGACTTAAGTGCCTGAGTGCCAGTCTCGGAAGCGTCCCAGAGCATGGTCTCGCCGTCGTCGCTCCCGGTGGCAAGTCGGGTGCCGTCAGGCGTCAGGGCCAGCGCATTGGGCCAACTGCGGAACGGCTGATCCCGATGCGGCCAGAACTGACTCCCGCTTTTGACTGTCTGATTGTAAGGGTCAAGCCTAGTGCCTGGATCTGGACGGCCATCGAAGTAATTCGCGCCGAACAGTATCTTGGTATAGCGCTGCACTCCGCCGCGCTCTCCAGCAGGCTCAGCGCCAACGAGGTGCTTGACTGGATCACTTGTTGGGCCTGTAATGATGCGTCCATGCGAATCCGTCTTGACGGCTGCACTGAAAAAGCGCAGGTTCAGCGGCGCCTCACCCGGTGGGGTCAACACACGGCGTTCAAAATCGATCGAGAGAGGGCGCGCTCGCTGGCTGCCGGCATGAAACCCTGCCAACAACAGAAGCGCCAGGGTGCTCGATCCGATAGCGGCTGCCAGCCGCGCTGCTGGGAACCGGGAGAGTGAAGCTCGGGGGCCAGCTTGTAGCCCATCGCCGAATGGGATGCGGCGAACACGCCCGCATCCCTCTATGACAACGTTGAACATAGTCTTTTCCTTCCTCATGTAGAACAGTCACCTCCGATTGCAGCGCACGACAGGCGGCATCGACCATCGGGCGCACGGAGGGTGAGTGCAGACAGTCCAGGGGATAAGAACTGACGTTCTGGACTGATTGAGGGAAGAGACTCAAATTGAGACAAAAAATATCTGCTTGCATGCAGTTCACCTGAACATTTTTTTCATCTGCGCCTCATTGAGCAGTGGACTAATCTCGCAAAGCTGTCGCCACGTCTTCGAGCGAGCGTCGAAAATGGGAGAGATAACACCCAGCGAGCGCTAAGCAGCCAGCATTCGCGATCCGCAAAAGGCCATTGGCGATCAAAACCGTAACGACTCTAGTGCCTGAGCGAGCGAGCTGGTCTTCGGTCGAGGCGCTATCAGCCTTCATGCCACTGCCCAAAAATCAGCGCGTACCCCAGCTTCCCGTCCCGAATAGCCTGCTCCGCTGAGCGCGCGACCATCTGCGCTTGTGCCAGATCCACGTCTGGAAGCTCTAGCTTCTTCAGTCCTACCAGCAGCTGAGCGGCCACGAGTCGCCCCCGAATCTCCTTCACCATCTGCGCCAGGGCCTCGTGATGCGTCTCCGTCGTAATATCGTCGCAGCCGGCAGTGCGCAGATGGTGCGCATACTCCTCCAGAGGCCGCGCGTCCGCGATGCAGGCGACCCAGGCCAGCAGAGACTGGAGCTCGGGTGGGAGCTCGCCCTCTCGCGTCAGATCACTCAGCCCCACGCGGCCGCCGGGGCGAAGAACACGAGCGAACTCGCGAGCCGCAGTCGGCTTGTCGGGAAAGGTGCAGAATGCGCACTCGCAGAGTACGGCGTCGAACGTGTTGTCCGCGAACGGCAGCTGCTCCGCATCGCCCTGCTGGAAGGTGATCTGACTGGACAGACCTGCCTCTGCCGCGCAAACCGTCGCAAGCCGCGACATCTCCGCGCTCAGATCGGTTCCGACGACTTCACAGCCGAATGTATGGGCTATATGCAGGGCGCTCGTCCCGCGGCCCGCCGCCACATCCAGAACCCGCATGCCAGGGCGCAGTTCAAGCACTTCCCCCATACGCTCGGTGAGCGCCAGCCCGCCCGGATGGTAGGAATCGCCTAGCAGAAGGCGGGCCCAGTCCTTCTCGTAGAGCGCGGCGCAGCACGATTTAAGCTCCTCCGCAGTCTCCATCACTTGCCTCCATCGAACGGCCCGGAAAAATCGAAGCTAATAGGCTCCGAAACAAACTCTTCGCCGGCTCTTCGTGCTTGAGAGCGGGCGCGCGTCCGGGCTGCCAACTGCGCTTTCGCTTGCTCGCGATAGCCCACATTGTTGTAGGCGCAAAATGGGATCTGTTTGCCGTCCGGCAGTAAAATCTCCTTGCAGCACTTCATCAAATTTTTCTGGTTGAATGTCCATGGGTCCATGAAATCCTGAAGCATGATCATGAATATCTTCTTTTCCAGAAAGCTCAGGTCCATGTCATGCGGCAGGTCGCATGCGGCGCACGAAAGCATGAACTCCTTCGTGGCCTTTTCCGATCCGGGAACGGCTGCGGAGGACCAGAGCCCTTCCAGTGCGCGCTTTATGTCGCCGCTGATGTCTGGCAGCACTCGGTTCGAGATGTAGTCAAGGTAGTCGTCTACGTTTAAAAGACGCGGGATGGGCGTCACTTGACCCTCGTCCACATACGCATAGGTGACTGAGTTGCAGGTTGGGAAGCAGCAAGGCACAGGCACGAAATCACTCACGCGAAATAAGTCTTCCGTTTGTGCCTCCATCGCCTGCAGGATGTCTGGGATCGTGACGCGCTGCATGGGGTCGTGCGCGGAGTGTCGTCCGGAGTGAAACGCCGGCTGAAAGTTGATGCCGCGCACGGCGGGATGCTCGATGCCAAACCTGACGATGGCGCCCACCTCATGAAGGTTCACCTCACGCTCGATCGCCGGTACGAGAACGACGTTGCATCCCGCGTCCGCAAGGCGATCCAGGGCACGGAGCTTCTCCGGCAGTATCCCTGGCTCGCCACGAATGATCTGGTACGTACGCTCCTCGAACCCGTCGAACTGAAAATAGAGGCTGATCTTCAGCTCGGCAAGCGCCGCGACGAACGCATCGTCGGTGGCTATTCGCTTGCCGTTGGTATTGAGCATGACGGAGCGGATATTGCGCCGCCGCGCCGCACGGAGCATAGGCACGATCTCGGGATGGATGGAGGGCTCGCCGCCTGAGAACTGCACGATCTCCGGGCTCCCCTCCGTCTCGACCAAATGATCCAGTATCTCCTCGACCTCCGCGAGCGTCAGGCTGAAGCCGTGGCCCGCGTTGGCGAAGCAGAGCGGACAGTCCATGTTGCAGGCGCTGTTGACTTCGATGATGCCAAGGCAGACGTGCTGTTGATGATCCGGACAGAGGCCACAGTCGTGGGGACAGCCCTCGCGAATTTCGGTAGAGAAAGCGAGCGGAATTGTGCCCGGCTTGTTGAACTTGGATGCGCTCACATACGCCTGAGCATCCCCATAGACCAGCGATTCGAAGACCCCATGCTCCGGACAGCGTTTGCGCATATAAACTTTGTTGTCGCGAAGCAGCACGTGGGCATCGATCGTTCGGCGGCAGTCGGGGCAGATGCTGCGGGTCAGCTCATAAAAAACGTAGTCGGCATCCCTTTTTGCAGGGGCGGCGGAAAGAGGCACAGTCGAAGAGTTGGCAGTGCTCATGAGATCTCCTGTTCGTTGGAATGGTGTGCGGCGTGCGGCAGGCCGGACAGCGTCTTAAGGAATTTGCCTCCCAATCCGGAAAAAGCCTCACGGATAGCCTCTTCCGACGCCATGATTTGGATCGCGCTGGAATAGGTTGGGTAGGCATGAATCGTGGCGGCGAGGTCGCCCAATCTGAGATTATGCTGCATGGCGAGCGCGAGTTCAGTGATCGTCTCGCCAGCCCTGGCGGCCACGATGGTCGCCCCGAGAACGTGACCATCAGCAAGATGCACAATCTTGATGAAGCCGTCCATGTCGTTTTCACACACGGCGCGATCGATTTGAGTGGCGTCGCGATGCAGGATTTTCACTGCGTCCCCATGTTTGGCCCGCGCCTCGGTCTCCGTCAAGCCGACGTGGGCAACCTCTGGATCGGTGAAGGTGCACCAGGGAACTATCTCGGAGAAGCCCCGTGCGCTGCCCACGAGAAGCGCATTCCGCGCCGCCTGAAACGCCTGCCAGCCTGCGAAGTGGGTGAACTGGTATCCGCCCGCACAGTCTCCAGCGGCGTAGATATGCTTTGCGCTGGTTTGAAGCCGCTCGTTGACGGAGATGCCCTTGGGACTGTAAGCAACTCCGGCCTTCTCCAGGTCGAGGCCAGCCACATTGGGTGCGCGCCCTGCCGCCAAAAGCAGCATGTCGCCTTCGATCCTTTGATCCCCGACCTGCGCCGTGATGATCCCGGCGGCGCAAGACACCTTCGCGGTTCGTCCAAGAATGAAGTGCACTCCTTCCCGCTCCAACACGCTTAGCAGGGCTGCCCTCGCCTCCGGCTCGTCCTTCGGAAGCAGGGTCTCCCCGATGACGGTCACCTGCGCGCCAAGTCTCTGGTACGCCTGTGCCATCTCCAGCCCGACAGGACCCGCGCCGAGAACGAGCAAACGGTGCGGCAAACGGTCGTTCTCGAAGAGAGTTTCGTAGGTGAGGAAAGGCACCTCTCCAAGCCCGGGCAAATTGGGGAGTATTGGATGCGCGCCGGTGGTCAGGAGAAAATTTTTGCCAGCGAGTGTTCTCTCTCCCACTTGGATCGTCGCAGGGTCGAGGAAACGTGCCTCGCCCAACAAGACTTCGATGCCTTCACGCTCCAGTACTTCCGGGGTCTCCAGTCGGTAAACTTTGGCGATGGCCTCCTGAACATAAGCGCGTACTTGCGGCATATCGACGACTGGCGAGGCGAAAACGCCAAAATGAGAGGCGGCCCGCGCCTCATGAGCAACTCTAGCCACCTTGAGCAAAGCCTTGCTAGGGACGCATCCTGTCCAAGTGCAGTCGCCGCCGACGCGATGCTTTTCGATCAGCGCGACCCTAGCGCCTAGGACGGCGGCAAACTTTGCAGCGGTCAGCCCGCCGGAGCCTGCGCCGATGACGATGAGATCGTAGGGGGCTGTCATGTCGTGTGCCGATCCTCCCGCTTTGTCTCTTCGATGGATTTCAGCGCTCGCAACAGCGCTTCGACGGAGGGGCGATCTGCCGGATCCTCGCTGGGACGTGAGAAGCGCACGATTCCCTCGTTGTCCACGATGAAGTCGCCTCCCAACTGGCTGGGATCCCCCTGAATGGGCCGTAGCTTGCCGCCTTTCAGGATTAGACGGAAGTAGTGCAAAAGCATTTTTGGGCTCCATGATTTTGCCGCAGAGCGCTCCAAGTCATATGCGCGATACGCGGTCCTATCCGAGTCCAGCAGCAATGGGAATGGGGCTTGCGTCTCTTCGAGCCAGCGTTTTGCCTGCCACTCGAGGCCAAAGCTAAGGAGATACACTCGCGCTCCGAGTGCTTCCAGTTGATCGTGATGATCGCGCAACTGCGCGACGTGCTCCCGGCACGGCAGTCAACCGAGATGGCGGAGGAAGACCAGCAGAACGGCGGCACTTTCGGGAAGCAATTCCGCCAGCGTAATTCGTTCGCCATCAAGAGATGTGACAGTGAAATTTGGGGCATATTCTCCGATTTGCAATTTCATTCCCTCTCGGAAACTCAGCGTTCACCATACATGAAAAGCAGAGAGACGACTCAGGACGCAGAAATGAATTTTTACGCGGTGGAACGCCTGATGGAACTCGGAGCCTATTAGGATAGGCCCTTGGCAGTAAGACCGAACAAACCGTCACAGACCTCCAGCAACGTCTTGCCGCTAACATTCGGCGACGACATGACAGGCTGAAAACGAGTCCCTCCCCGTTGCACCCAGCCCGTGGCTAGCCCCGCTTGCTTGGCCCCATGGCAGTCCCAGGCATGTGCTGCCACTAGCGCCAACTCCTGCGGCTTGACGTGTAGAACGTGGGCGGCATGCAGATAGACCTGCTTGCGAGGCTTCCAGACTCTGATCTCCTCGATGGAAATTATATACTCCACATAGCCGATCAGCCCTGCTTTTTCCAGAAGAGTTCTCGTGGTATCGGCGCTGCCATTGGTGAGCGTGGCGATGCGGATGCCGTGATCGTGCAGGCGTGCGAATGCTGGCAGCACATCCTGATGCTGGGACAGCTCCGCGAAGCCTTTAAGCATGTGCTCGACACGAGACGCACTGACCGAGAGCCCTCTATCGGACAGCATCACGGAGAGCGTGCCCGAGGCGACTTCTTTAAACGTCTTGTAACTGTCGGTCGCCGTAAGGGCGAATGCGTCGCGTAGCATCTCGGCAAACCAGAGCTCCAGCGATTGGCCCGGCAGGCCGAGGGCCTGTAGACGAGGCCGCAGCGTCTCCAATGAGAAGAGCGTTTCGATGACATCGAAGGCAATGGCGACGGGCCGATGAATCATGAGGTTCCTCCTGAGATCCGATAGGGAGTGAGCCAAGAAAAGAGACTTTCCGCACCACGGTTGATCTGTTCAGAGTCTCTCCCTCAATAGCGATCTGGCAACGGCTCGCCTGGCTGTAGGTGAGGAGGCGTTTGCAGTGGCGTGAGCAATGGGAACAGCGATGACGATCGAGCAGGCGATGGACTTTGCTCTCAGGCCGTCAACATTGGCATTGCCTGCGTAAAGTCAATGCTCTGAGGGCATTCAGACAATTTTGTAACGCCATTAGATTGTCTGTTATGCGAGGGCTAGTCTCGATTGTAAGCACTCTCACTTAACTGCGGCTCACGGCGTTGCAGCCCGCTGTACGGCGAAGAACGCAGGCTTAGGCAGCCCCTGGCGGTCGAATAGCAGGGGATAGTCCGTGCGTCCACGCACCGGAAAGTTGTTAAGCCAGGAGTCGCTATCGTGAGTGCCCCATAGTGTGACGCGGCCAATGACATCCTTGTGCCGCAGAAACATCTCGAAGGCTTGCCTATAGCGCGTGGCATGCGTACGTGCGACCGCATCTGGTAGGCCAGCCGCATAGGGATTCATGACCGCCTGTTGCTCGGGAGTCATCGTCTCCGTTTTCGAGATGTCAGCGCCCTGATACTTCGTCGGCAGCACACCGATGTCCATCTCCGTGATCATTACCTTCAGGCCAATAGCGGCATATTGTTCGATCGACTGTTCGACCTCAGCAATATCAGGACTATCCAGCCGCCAGTGGCACTGAATGCCAACCGCATTAATAGGAACCTTTTGATCTAGAAGAGATTTGAGGAGCTGCAGCGCCTTGGGGCGTTTATAGGCGAGTTCTATGTTGTAATCGTTATAGATGAGGATCGCATCAGGATCCGCTTCGTGGGCGGCGCGAAACGCCTCCGCGATGTAGTCCAGGCCGATGGCCTTTAGCCACGGAGTCTGCCGCAACGTTTCCCCTGGGGTATCGCTAACGGCTTCGTTCACGACGTCCCACTGCTTGACGCGCCCCTTGTAGTGGCCCACTACAGTGGCAATATGCTTGCGCATTCGGGCAAGCGCCAGATCACGACTCACCGGCAGGCCATCGGGCCCTTGAAAGAACCAGGCAGGCGTCTGTTCATGCCAGACCAGCACATGGCCGATGGGAGTAGCACCGCACTTCTCGGCGATCTCCACAAGCCGGTCACCGTCCGCAAACGTAAACTTGCCTTCGACACGCTGAAGTGCATCTGGCTTCATGCTGTTCGCAGGCGTGAAGGCGCTGAAGTGGCTCGTGGCGATGTCCACGTCCAACGGAGCTTTGCCTTGCGGGGCAGGATAGTTCAGCGCTGTACCCAGGAGAAACTTGGCTTTGAAAGCGCTCTTGAGCGGCTGGACGTCCGATTGTCCATTTTTCTGGTGTATCGCGGTTTTGGCCAATGGCACAGTATTCCCCTTGATGTCGGCACAAGCCGCCAATGTCGTCGAACAAATCGTCATGCCTCCCATCAATATTACCGCGTTGAGAGGGGCAAGAGGCTTTCGGCATCGGCCTGAGATAGAAACGTTGAAAGTGCTATCTCGCAGAAAATCGTTTTTCAAATCGAAGGACATCCTTCCGGAAAAAAGTGAGTGGTTGCGAGTTTCGGCAGCAGGCTCTCGAAGTTGGAATCAGGTCAGTCGAGCGCGCGAGCAAGGTAGCGTTGCAGTCTCATGTTCGCGGACATCCCGTTGATTTGCCACGTGGCAAGCCCTCCTGCATTTGCCTTTGCGCTCTCGGCGCCGATCTTCAAGCAAGTCGACAGCCAGAAGAGCGGGAAAACGGACCCATAAAGGTGAGCTCTTTCTTGGAGGGTCGGATCACGCTGTCGATGGGCTGCGAGATATGGACTTAGAAATGCCTGCCAGTCGCTCCTGCAAACCAGGTCTTCTTGATTGGGGTGCGTGAAGAGCTCGGCGACATCGCGCGCAGGATCGCGCAGGCCACTATCCTCCCAATCGATCATGCCTAATCGCCCATCCGGCCGCTGTATGACATTGGTGAAGCGGGTATCTGCTCGACAGAAGCATAGCGGGAAATCATAGGCTGCCAGCCGTTGCGTCGCGGTACGGAATGGCTCTAGAAGACGGAAGCACATCTCGACGCCCTGCAGCCCATTCGGGAATTCCCGCTTCGCCCAGTCTGCATACGCCTGGAATGCGCTTTGAAATCGAGCCTCTACTTCCGGCCAGGGACGCTGAAAGCCGCGTGAAAGCCAAACTCCGCCTGTCTGCACACTGTTCATCCTAAGCCAGAGCTCTCCCTACTGGGCCAACTCGTCTGCGGTAGGGCATCTCCTATCCCACATCTGGCCTTCCATGAACTCATAGAGTACGACCGGCCCGGCATCGGGAGAGCAGTAGACCGGAACCGGTGCGATATCAAAGGAAGAGAGAAGTTGCAGAGCCTGATATTCTCGGGGAGGCGCGTCTTCCCATTCTTCGGGCTTCATGAACTCCTTTGCGATCAGATGCCGATCGTCGTCCCAAACCTCGTAGAGTCGATTGCTCTGTATATCAATCGGCGGGCGCAGTCTCACCCGTAGTGTGTCA